>JANNXV010000304.1:0-3990 GCA_031409815.1 Bacteroidota bacterium | reverse complement strand
GGGTTCCGATTTTTGTTTAGGTAAATAAATAAAAAGCATGAGTGCTGCAGCAAAGCCTGTGCAGGCATCAATCACAAATAACCAATGGTAGCCAAGGCGCAAGGCTACCACTCCGCCCACGGCAGGCCCTACAGAAAAACCCAGGTTAACGGCCATCCGCACCAGCGAAACGGAACGTGTTCGGTTTTGCGCATCGCTATACACAGCTATGGCTGCCGAGTTGGCGGGGCGAAACATATCGGCTGCAAATGCGTAGGTAAATATGATTGCCGAAATGGCAACGGGATGCGTGGTAACTAACAATAACAATAAAATTAATCCACTACTGATGAGTGAAAGTATCATGATATCGAAAAAGTTTTTTCGGTCGGTTAACCACCCTCCTGCATACGATCCTAATACGCTGCCTATACCATAAAAGCTCATGGTTAAGCCCGCCTGTGCAATACTAAAATGCAAATCGTTGGTGAGGTAGAGTGAAGCAAAAAGCAAAACCATCGATCCGCTTCTGTTAATGAACATGGCAATGGATAGCACCCAAACATTGCGTTGAAGATTTGCATACGAATCGCGATAGGATAATAAAAGCTTTTTCATAAAAGTTTAGCGCCACTAAAAGTAGTGCACTGCAAGCAATGTTTTTAAAGTGTTAGTTGCTTTGCTTTGTTTTTTAGCTGTCAATATATAAGGTTAATAGAAAAAAAGTAAACCGGCATTTATCTTATAACGCCACATTCCTTATCCAGCACTTGCACGGTTCTGATATAAAATTCATGTGCCTCTTCAACGGTTTTACCAATACACACCACTCCCAGTTTGCCGAATTGTGATAATGCGCCTATCATGTGAAACATCACTCCGGTTTGTTTAGAGCTATCGTATAGTACGTGGTTGCAGATGGCAATATCAATCAAATCTTGCGGAGTGAGTCCAATGTATTTTTCGTTTACCAGATTATCGGATGCAAAATAGCAGCGGGTTTGTCCGTTGGGCATAGTATAAACTCCATCTTTCCAGTTAAAATCGCCACCCGTTAAAAATTTAAGCATGATAAAAGGATGTGTTGTGCCTCCTTTGCGCAAGTTAATTTCGATGGCATAATGTTTCCATCCTGTGGGTTGCTTCACCGACAGAAAGTCGACACTAAACCTTCCTAAAACACCCAGCCGTTGCATCTCATTCGCTATGGCTTGACCCATCAAAGCAATTTCTGTGTTGTACTCGTTATTGGCCGGAAACGTAGCACCCAAAAACACTTGTCCGCTTTCGCCACCCAACAATTGATCGTGTGTGGATATAATTTCCGGTTCGCCCAAGGGATTAACTCTGCATTGTACGGATGGAGATTCTTTGTATTCGCCTTCGATAAATTCTTCTACAATGCCACCCATGCTGTTAAATTTATCAATAAACAGTTGATAACTTAACAGTGGAGCAATGATATATAAGCTGCCTGGTAATTTTTTAAGTATTTCGTCAGCCAAATTACTTTGTGATGTATCGATGGCTGAATAATTAAAAATAGCATTGCCTTCGCCCGAAAAACCATCGTTCATTTTTACTACGGCTTTACGCAATATCGGGTTGTTGATTTTTAGTTGAGCAAGCGCAGTGGCAATATCGTTTTCCGATTGTAGTGATTCGAACCCTGCAGCCAAAGGAATATTAAGGTTCTTGAATATTTCGCGACTTCCTTTTTTGGTTCCTAAGTGCAAGAGTTTAGGATCGCAGCCAAATATGGGTATATCTAAAACAAGCGATAGTTGTTTTTCGAAGTCGGTAACATTAAACGTTGCCATGTGAGCCAGTGCAGAAAACTTAATGGCGTCTTTAATTCTTTTTATTAAGCGCGGACGTTCCAGAATTTTTTCGGTAAGCGATTTGGAAGATCCATCATAACAGCTAAATACTGTTAACCTTTGTCGTGCATGTGCCCCAGTAATGCCCGGCAACAAATGAAGGTAATAGTCGATGATGCTATTATCGATGGGAACACTGGTAACATATATTACTTGTGTGCGTGGCATGCGCAATAGCATGAGCATACAAAGCATTCGCTCTTCATAATGAAAAACTCCTTTTATTGATTTAATAATTTCCTGATCTAGTGTTAGGCTGGGAATAATCACCACCGTTTTCTCAGCCATGTCATCTAAAAAGATTTCGTAAAAATGTTTTTTAAATCTTTCCTGAAGTAAATCAAATGCTAAATCGGCCTGGCTGTCCTGAACTGATGAGGTGAGTAGGGTATTTGCTGTATTCATAACGGGTATTGTCTTATTAAATCATCCGGCAGCGATCGATTATTTTTTGCTCTTTCCATCCGCTTTCTGATTGTATAAAAGTATAACAATTTCGAGTAAAACAGTTGGGTGAAACAAAAATAGCGGGTTGTTTGATGAGTTGTTTAAATACTGAATGTGATTGGCTCCGCATACTTTGTAAGGTCGTTCATAGTTAAAGGTAAATACAATGGTCGAAAACAGCATCCGGCCATTGTATTCTTCATCCTAAAACCGGTATCAATAATTATTTAAGAAAACAACGATTTATTTTTTAAAGAAGTTTTCAATTTTTGTAATAGCATTTTCAAATTTTATTTTTTGTTCGGCTAGCATTTCTTTAGTTTCTGCTTTTCCGGATTCGAATTGTGCTTGTAGTTTGTCGAGCATGGGCTTTAATTCATTGGCTTTTTCTGAAGCCGATTCTTTTGTTTCGTCAATACGCATTTTCGCATCATGAATGTAGCCATTCATTTTTTTTCTCACATCCTCTAATTGGCCTTTTGCTTCAGCTTTGCCCAATGCTGCTTGCACTTGTAATTCTTCAAGCTCTGTGGCCGCTTTTCTTAAACCATCAATAATTTTTTCCGTTGTTGTTTTTTGAGTTTCCATGATTATTTTATTTAGTACTCAAAGATGAAATTAAAAATCCTACCTTCTACTGATTCTTAATGGAGAATAAATTGATTTTTGTCATGTGAGATGCTTTTACAATTTGCTAAATCTTGCAAAGAACTATTTTGGCAATATAGGTTTGCAATAAGCGCACGGCAAATGATCTAAATCATGATGGTTTTTATTTGTTGCTGCTGATTTGTTCTCATTTTTGCAATCTAGAATTTAAATGATTTAGTAATAATTGAATTTAGCCATTTGATAAAATATCAAACAGTAGAGGAAGCGCTGAGCTGGGTTAAAAGTGGTGATCGTGTTTTTATACATGGAGGCGCTGCTACTCCTGAAATTTTGGTGGATGCTTTAACGAAAAGGCATGGCGAACTTAGTGATGTGGAAATTGTGCATTTGCATACTGAAGGAAATGCGGCTTATGCAAGAGATGAGTATGCAGATTCGTTTCGCGTTAATAGTTTTTTTATTGGTAGTAATCTTCGAAAGCAAATCGGGAAGAAAAACGTTCAATACATCCCGGTTTTTTTAAGCGAAATCCCTGCTTTGTTTCGTAAAGGAGCTATGCCCATTAACGTTGCACTTATTCACGTTTCGCCTCCTGATGCACATGGTTTTTGTTCGTTGGGTGTGTCGGTTGATATTGCCAAAGCAGCAACTGATGTAGCCAATAGAATTGTGGCGCTGGTAAATCCAAATATGCCCCGGTCGTTGGGTGACGGCCAAATTCACAGTAGCAGATTTTCAGCAGCAGTTTTTTCTGAGCAAAAATTGGTGGAGTTACCTCAGGAAGATTTATCTGCAACCGAAGTGGCAATTGGAAAAAATATTGCGGCTATTATTGAAGATGGGTCAACCTTACAGATGGGAATTGGTGGAATACCCAATGCTGCACTTCAATTTCTGGAAAGCCATAAACATTTAGGCGTGCATACCGAAATGTTTACCAGCGCACTGCTTCCACTTATTGAAAGTGGTGTAATTGATGGAAGCAAAAAGCGAAAATATCCCGGTAAAATTGTATCTGCTTTTGCCATGGGTACACGTAAGTTGTATGATTTTATTAACGATAATCCGATGG
>JANNXV010000303.1:0-2026 GCA_031409815.1 Bacteroidota bacterium | reverse complement strand
AATCCTAATTCTCCATTTCCACCTTCCACACTATGATACACTTCACCTTTTGGAATTTCGGTTTCTCCCATCACTATTTTGAAATGCCAAATCAATGCTTCCATTTCGGTGTAAACATCTTCTTTTGGGGGTAAATAAAATTCAGGTACTTCTGCATGAAACGATGTCTTGTCTTCCAATCCATCTAACTTTTGCATGGCTTGTTTGATGATGTACATGCTTTCCCACATTTCCTTTTCACGCACCATAAAGCGGTCGTAAGTATCGCCATTGCTTCCAATCGGAATGGTGAAATCAAAATCCTGGTAGGAAGAATATGGATTCATCACCCTTACATCATAATCTACACCTGCAGCACGAAGATTAGGTCCAGTGAAACCATAAGCTAAAGCCCTGTCAGCAGATATGGGACCGCAGCCTATGGTTCGATCCATAAAAATGCGATTGCGTTCCAAAAGATTTTCAAACTCTTTTAAACCAATAGGAAGTTCTTTCATTAATTTCTCAATCTTCAACCATGCTGTCTGAGAAAAATCTCTTTCTAATCCACCAATGCGACCAATGTTGGTTGTTAATCGTGCACCGCAAATTTCTTCATAGATTTCATAAATATGCTCGCGGAATTGAAACACGTATAGGAAAACTGTCATTGCTCCACTATCCACACCAATTACCGAATTGCAAACAAGATGATCAGAAATCCGCGCAAGCTCCATAATGATTACACGCAAGTAATCAACTCGCTTGGGCAATTTTATTCCAGCCAATTTCTCAACAGTCATGTGCCATCCCATATTATTAATGGGAGAGGAACAGTAGTTCATTCGATCTGTGATCGGGGTTATTTGTCCATAGGGACGTTTTTCTGCTAGCTTTTCAAATGCACGATGGATGTAGCCTATAGTTGGCTCGGCAGACATAATTAATTCTCCATCCATCTTTAACACATTCTGGAAAATTCCATGTGTTGCAGGGTGAGTAGGACCTAAATTAAGCGTGGTATATTCCTTTTTAATGATATCAGTATTTTGCTCCTGCATGAATTGTCAAAATTAATTTTTTACGAATAATTTATACTGTGCCATTTGATTTTCATCTGTTAATTGAATGATATAATTTCCAACATCAAATGAATTTATATAAATAGGTGAGCTTGATTGATAATAGTTGGAACTATATAACAGCTTTCCAGTAATGGAATAAATAAAAATTTGATAATATTTGTTTAAAGACTTTGTATCAACTTTAAAGGACTCATGCGCAGGATTAGGGAAAACAATAAGATCAGAAGAATAGTTATTTGTAGCATTATCAATTGAAGTAAATACAGGAACCATTATACCAATACCCAATTGGATGTTAATGTCTAAAATAAGAAAATCAAAAGCATCAGCAAAACCATCACCATTTAAATCTGTTATAAGATAATTGCCAGCAACTGCATTTTGAATGTCATAATCTAAAAGGAGAAAATCGAAAATATCAATATATCCATCCTGATTAATATCACCTGAATAAATACAAGAGACACTGTCAACAAGCACCATGTTATTGCCGTATGCTTGTGAGACCCCAGTAGTGAAGTCGTAAGAACTAATGTTGGTTATATAAATGGAAGTTGCACTCCAGGTCTCAATAGAATTGCGATGTTTTAAAGCAATATAATAACTATTTCCAAAATAAATTGGAGGAACTGTTACAGTTCCGTTGCCATAAATATCAAATATGCAAAAAGTTGAAAAAGCAAGATTCCCAGAACTGGTTTCGTGAAGTTCGACTTGAATGGTATCGAAAAGAGAAGGTTGGTTTATTGGATCAATTACAGGAACCATTGTTAATGAATCAAAATAACCCTCAATAAATGCACGGATATTTAAAGTTGATTGGGCATTGATCACCATTGAATTAAAAAGTATTGCAACAACAATAATTATTCGCTTTAGCATTTTCTTTTAAACTCTATCTATTACCTGCCAAACATTTTGTCGTCCTTATCCCATCTTGCCTGATCTTCTAATGGAAACTC
>JANNXV010000302.1:0-37214 GCA_031409815.1 Bacteroidota bacterium | reverse complement strand
AAAAAAATCCGGAAGAACCTAAGTTCTTCCGGATTTTCAAATTCAAATATTCAGACTTAATTTTTGACCAACGTTTTTCTGTAAATGTTATCGTTGTTTTTTAATTCGAGTAAGTATAAACCAGCAGCGAATGATTTAGTGTCGATAGTAAAATGCGACACATTATTGATTTGGTTTTCTTGAAAAACCACAGCACCTGAGGCGTTTATCAAGCGCAGGTCAAAATTATTTTTTGCTGATTTGTCAAAGTCAATAGTCAGTAAATCAGCTACTGGATTCGGGTAAACAGCAATGCCTGAGCCTTTCAATTCGTCAATACCAATAAAGGTAACATTTAAGGAGCCAATGGCAGTGCAAGAGCCAATTGTAACGTGCACTGAATACAAACCTGTTTGATTAGCTAAATAAGTTTGCGAAGTAGCACCAGTAATAATGCTACCATTTAGATACCACTGATTGCCGCTTGAAGCAGAAGAAGTAAGTAAAGCACCCGATTGAGAAATTACCGGTTGAGCAGGCGTGGTGGTAACATTCAAAGGCACTAAAGAACTATAGCAACCTTCAAACACATCCCAGTCATAAAAATAAAAATACTGTGTAGTGGTGCTTAAAAAGGGATTTAAAAACCCAGTGATAGATAATGGACCGTTGCTGGTGGTATAAGGGTAAGAAATAGTTCCGCTGTAATTATATTTGAGGGGCACACTACCCGTAGCAATTTCCAGTCGGAAGTTAGTACCCGGATTTAAAGTCCACCCCAAAGCAACAGGAGTTTTGGAGGCGGATGCAGTAATAGCAAGGGTGCGGGTTTTGAGGATGGTGCCACCTTGCACATTCCGTAAATTAACAGTAAGGGTTCCGCTTTGAGTAGGATACACATAAACTTTTTCCAACACGCATAATCTAGTCACATTAAAACCCAATCCATAGCCATCGTTAGCAGATTGAGCCGAGTTGCCAATGCTGTTGTTTAATGGTCCCACCTGAAGAGAAGACCCCCCTTTTTCGGCAGCGTAAAAGGTAGTGTCGCCAATAACGTTAGCCGTAAGGGTATTGCCACTAGATACAATAGGTCCTCCTAAAGGCGAATTATACCAAGCAATTGCACCGGCACCAGTTGCAGTAAGAGTAACTGTGCTGTTGGCGCAAATAGTAGTGTCGTTAACTGTAGGGCTTGCAACGTTAAGAACAGCAACAGGAAGCACCAAAGAAGTATCAGGATCGCAACCACCACTGGTTACCACAGCGCGATAAAGTGTATTGAGTGTTGGAGAAACAATATAAGTAGCAGCTGTATTGCCGGTTCCGGTTTCGTTAACCCAACCAGCACCGGTGTTACCCTGCCATTGAATATTACCCACAGTGCCAGCCACATTTAAAATAGCACTATTGCCGGAGCAAATGGTATCAACCGACTCGGTAGCAGTGCCGGAATTAGAAGCAGGACCCACATCCATAAAAACAGTATCCACATTAGCACAGGTGCCATCATCACCAATTACAATATAAGTAGTAGGTGCAGACGGAGAAGCAGTAACAGAAGCGCCAGTAGTGCTGCTCAACCCTGTTGCAGGACTCCAGGTGTAATTATAATTAGCATTATTACTGGTGGCAGTTATCAAACTAGCATTCCCCTGACACAAAGCCGGAGGCAATGCTGTTGTTGTTACAGGGTCGGCAAAGGTTACTGTTGCAATAGAAGCTGTTCTAGGGCTTTCGCATCCAACTTCATAAGTCATCTCCACTCTTGAGATACTTCCACCAACTTCGGTCCACAAATCTTGAGGAGCTAAAGTTGCTAATGGAAATTGCATTCCCATACGCGTTAATGTTACAGGTTGTCCATTAATAGTTGTTGTAGCAGTGCCAGTAGTATATGAATTTACATCTGTAAAATCTCTAGTGCCTAAAACACCAATAACATCACCGGCATTAATTGGTATATTAACAGTAATCGGGCCGGTAGTGGTATTGTTTTGTGTTAAAAACAAAGTAGTAAAGGCGTTAGTGGTTGCAGAAAAAACTGGAGGTGGCACTGCTGGGTTAAACCTGACAACTGCTATGTTTTGAGTAGATCCATTTGCTGGATTTAGCACGTATAATCCTGTTAAAGTAAAATTAGAAGGGGCAGTAAACCAATATCCTCTTGCATTACTTGCAAAAGTATTTGTTTCAGGGGGCAAGGGAGTAGTGCCAGAACCGCCACCATTTGAAACCGCTGCTGCATAGAATGTAGTGGTAGACGCAACAGTGGGAGTGAATGAATTTCCGGTTGCTAGCAAGTTTCCTCCAGAAGAAGAATCAAACCATTTGATGGTTCCGACTCCTGAAGCCGACATTGTAACCGGACCAAATCCACATCTTGTAGCACCGGTAGTTGTAGGAGCAGGAAAACCTACCACAATTGAAAATATATTGGAGGTGTCGGCAGGGCATCCAATTCCTTGAACAACGGCTCTGAAATTTGTTGTGGTAATTAGGCCTACAGCATAGTTTGGTGTGTTAAATCCAACTCCGGTTTCGTTTACCCAACTAGTGCCATTATAGCTTTGCCATTGAATAGCGCCAACATAACCAGTTAATAATAATGTTGTGCTATCGTTATCGCAAATACTGTCCTTACTTGCAGAAGCTGTTCCTGCAACTGAGCAACCGGCTGTTGAAACAATTGATCTGAATTTGCAGAAGCATTAAAACTTAAAGATAAGGCCACAACAATTAAGTAGAGATTTTTTTTCATGTAAATGGATATTTAGATAAATGATAATTATTAATTGTTTTTTAATTTCAATTTTATGTATTGAAATTAGTTTTGTGCATGAAGCCCTATTTTGTTTCCTTCTGTGTCAACAAAGAAAGCCATATATCCAACCTCAGGTGAAATTAGCGTTCGAGGCATCACAATTGTTCCTCCAGCTAATGGTATTTTGTCAATGACTTCTTCAATGTTAGGGTTTGCATTTAAATACAATACACATCCATCCATCATTGGCGTATGAACTTCACTTTGCACCAATGCGCCATTTACTTTTCCACCTCCGGGTATTCCAGGAAATCCAACCATTTTCATTCCCATCATCTCCATCATTTCACTCATTTGAATACTGAAAATTGTTTCGTAAAATTTTTTTGCACGAACAATGTTTTTTGCAGGTATCTCGAACCAATTAATTGAGTTAGCATTAATATCCATGTTTTTAAGAATAGTAATTGATTTTATATTGTTAAATAATAATCTAATTAAAACTACAGATTTAAGTCGATTACAAATTCTGAACTAATCTTCTGTGAAAATTAATTTGTCCTAAATGATAATTTAAATGCCCGAACAAATGAATGAGCATATTTTCGGTAGTTATGATTTTGCCATGTTTCTCTAAGGGAAATGTTTTTTCAAAATCAGCATCCGGCATTTTATTGATAGTGTCAATCACAATTTTAATTGTATTGTCAATATCTGCAATCAAATCTTTTCGTGGAATATTTTTCAAAGCAAATTCGCTGTCGCGATCTCTTACATAACCGGTGTTGCCTAAAGTGGAGCCTATAAAATGTTTTAAGTTGCCTGTTAAATGCAAACATAAATTTCCCGCAGTATTAAAGATGTCGCCTTTTAATATCCATAATGTACTTTCTTCCTTGTACAAATTAATTTCCTCTTTGAGTTTTATTAAATCTCTTTCAAAGAATTCGAGGAGTGATGCTTTTATCATGGTTATAATGTGTTTTGTTGAAGAGGTAATGAGATTACACGCTGCATTTTGAAGAATAAAATTTTTGAAATTTGTATCAAATAACCAATCCTGGATTCTATTATTTTACTGCTTCGTTCACATTAGGAATATCTTCCACACTCATTGTAAATTTATCTTCTTCTTCTTTATAGCGCATAATTTGTTCTAACGCATCAGGCACTACATCGCTGCATATTACAATAAACGATCCTTTCTTCGCATTTTTAAATGCATAGTCTATCGCTTCTGGTTCGCTTTGAATGACAGTAACTTTTTTGTTAGGATCAATCGAATGAATTCCCTGCAACATCAATTCTATAATTTCCTGTTCGCTTCTGCCGCGTAAATTCCGATCCTGACGAACAATTATTTCGTCAAACATTTTTGCTGCTAATGTTCCAAGTGTAATTATGTCTTCATCTCTTCTGTCACCTACACCAGCAATGATTCCGATTTTTGGTTTTGCTTCTATTCGTTCTAAGAATCGTGCTATCGCCTGAAAACCTGCCGGATTATGTGCGTAGTCAACCAGTAAACTAAATCGTTTAAACTCAAACATATTCATACGTCCTGGCGTTTGAACCGGTGAAGGAATAAATGTTTCCAATGCAAGTCGAATATCTTCCATGTCAAAATTTCGAATAAAGGCAGCAAGCACAGCAGGTAAAATGTTCTGCACCATAAAAACAGCCTTGCCTCTAAATGTAAGTGGGATATTTACAATTTTATCAACACGAATTTTCCAGTTGCCTTTGCAGATGGTGATAAAACCATTTTCTGCAATTGCAGCTAGTCCGCCATCAGCACAATGACGTTTTATTAAAGGATTGTTTTCATCCATACTGAAATAAGCAACTTTACTTCTTAAATCTTTGCTCATTTTTGAAACCAATTCGTCATCGGCATTTAAAATTGCGTATCCGTTTGGTTGCACACTTTCAGGCACAACTGCTTTTACTCGTGCCATATCTTCAATGGTGTTGATATCGCGTAATCCCAAATGGTCGGCTGCAATGTTGGTAACAATGCCAATATCACAAGTGCCGAAACCTAAACCAGCTCTAAGTATTCCTCCCCTTGCACATTCCAGCACAGCAAAGTCAACGGTCGGATCTTTTAAAACAAACTCTGCACTTTGTGGGCCGGTACAATCGCCACGTTGCATCATTATGTTATTAATATAGATGCCATCAGTTGTAGTAAAGCCCACTTTATATCCTGCAGTTTTTGCAATGTGAGCCATCAAACGAGTGGTGGTGGTTTTACCATTTGTGCCAGTTACTGCAATGATGGGTATTCGAGCAGATTTACCTGCAGGAAAAAGCATATCAATTACCGGCTCGGCTACATTACGGGGTAAGCCATCTGTAGGTGCCAAATGCATTCGGAATCCGGGAGCTGCATTTACTTCTAAAATAGCACCACCAGTTTCATTTAATGGTTGACTTAAATCATCGGTCATTATATCGATACCACAAATGTCTAACCCAATTATACGGGCAATACGCTCGCACATAAAAACATTGTGAGGGTGAACCAGGTCAGTTACATCTGCAGCCGTGCCTCCGGTGCTAATATTTGCAGTGGATTTTAAATACAAGTCTTCTCCCTTTTTCAATACACTCTCCAGAGTAAGATTTTTTTCCTGCAAAATGCCGAGCGTATTATCATCAACCTTTATTGAAGTAAGTACTTTCTCATGTCCATATCCACGTCTTGGATCTTTGTTTACCTCATCAATTAATTGTTGAATAGTAGATTTGCCATCACCAACAACCATTGCAGGTGTTCGCTTGGCAGCACAAGTAAATTTGTAATTGATCACAAGTATACGGTGGTCAAATCCGGTTATGTATTTCTCGCATATAACGGCTCTTGATATTTTTTTTGCTGCAGCCAAAGCAACTAGTGCATCTTCCCAGTTTCGGATGTTTATTGTTGCACCTCTGCCATGATTACCATTTATTGGCTTCATAACAATTGGATAATTGATAGAATCAATAGCGGCTTGCAATTCTTCCTCATCATAAATAATTCTTCCACGAGGTACTGGAATATTGGCCGCTTCTAAAAGATTTTTGGTGTCTTCTTTATCGCAAGCAATCTCAACTGCAATGCTACCAGTATTGCTTGTTATGGTTGCCTGAATACGTTTTTGGTTAACGCCATATCCCAGCATTACAAGCGAACGTCTGTTTAATCGAATCCACGGTATTCCGCGTGCTTCCGCCTCTTCAACAATAGAACCGGTGCTGGGTCCCAGTCGATCGTCTTCGCGTATCTCGCGCATTTTTTGAATATCTTCCTCCAGATTGTATGGCACATTATCGACTAATGCTTGTACAATTCGAATAGAAGCACGGCCGGCATAAATACCCACCTTTTCTTCCATATAGCTATAAACTACACTGTAAACTCCATGTTCTCCGGTTCCACGGGTGCGGCCAAAACCACAATCCATTCCTGCAAGTGTTTGTATTTCCAATGCAATATGTTCGGCCACATGTCCCATCCAGGTGCCTTCTTTTACACGATGAAAAAATCCACCAGGACAACCTTCAGAACATTCATGTTCATACATGCTTGGAAACATTTTTTCCATTCGTTCAGAAAAACCTTCTACTTTATTGGTCGGAAAATCTTCTAAATCTTCCAAATCTAATTTCATTACAATTAGTTTATGCCTGCGGATTGACCAGTAATTAGGTCCTCTCATGGCTCTGATGTCGCGGATACGCATATAAATAGGATTGAATTTTAAATTTTTAAGTTTAAGTTTTAAATATCAAAGTAGCCTCTAACGATTTAGATTTAACATTGAATTTTGAATACACAAATTGATGTTAATAATAAAGATTAACATCCAAAAGGGCACGCTGAAAATAGAAATAGTTTAGTATTCTACAAAATCTGTATTGTTAGAAAGCTCAATATCATTGACACAAATAATGATAATGACCTAACTTTGCGACAAAATTGAACTGAAGAAGGATGAATATACCATTGGGAAAGCTAATTGCAATTGGAGGTAATGAAGATAAAGGAACAGAACCAGAACCAAATCATGAACAAAAGAACAACCTGAACTTTTTTCAACTTCAGGTACTCACTCGCATTGTAAACGAAATGCGAAATGACAAAGATTCGCATATTGAAGTAATAACAACCGCAAGTAGTATACCTGTTGAAGTTGGAGAAAATTATTTGCAATCTTTTAGCAAAGTGGGATGTACTAATGTTAAGGTGATGGATATCCGCAACCGCGAAGATGTTTTGCGTCCTGAATTTATTGAAAGAATTCGCAATTGTGATGGAGTACTTTTTACAGGCGGAAATCAATTGAGATTAAGTACCATTTTTGGTGGTACAGAAATACTTAAAATATTGTTCGATAGGTTTTACACTGAAGACTTTGTTATAGCAGGTACCAGCGCAGGTGCAATGGCAATGAGTAATACCATGATTTATCAGGGCAGCAGTGGTGGAGCTTTAATTAAAGGAGAAGTGAAAATAACCACAGGTTTAGCTTTTATTAAGGATGTAATTATCGATTCGCATTTTGATAAGCGTGTAAGATTTGGCAGAATTGCACAAGCTGTTGCCAGCAATCCATCGTGTATCGGTATTGGTTTAGGTGAAGACACAGGTGTTCTAATAACCGGTAATAATCATTTAGAGGCCATTGGTTCGGGTTTGGTAATTATTGTTGATGGACATAATATTTCACATAATAATATTGCCGATTTATCTGAAGGTTCTCCTATAAGTGTTGAAAATTTGGTGGTACATGTGATGACTAAAGGCAATGCTTACGACCTGAAAGAACGAAAATTCAGGGTAGAAGTGCCTGTTGGGAAATAGTTCATTAGTCTGAACTTAGTATAGCAAAAGTTTAATTTTACCAATTTTTTCTGGATTGATGTGGCGTCAAATCGTTTAGGATTTGGGTTTTTCTGATAGTGAATTTTTTGTAAGAATTTAATTGTTTTTCATCACCTTTTTTAATTAAAAGTCGTTTTATTGCTTTATGATCTTTTTATCAAAGAAGCACAGTTTTATTTATATTACTAGACTTAAATAAGATGAGTTATATAAAGAGCTTTTTGTTCTGGCCTATAGTTCTGGTTGTTTTTCTAACGAGTAATTTATACTCGCAGGGCTGGCAACAAAAGAATAATTTTAGTGGAGGACAGAAGGCATACGCATTTTCATTTGTGATTGGAACAAAGGCATATGTTGGTACCGGTTTGAATAATACTTATAGTGTAACATCCGACTTTTGGGAGTATAATCCAACCACTGATGTGTGGACACAAAAAGCATTATTTATAGGGCAAGCTCGTTATGGGGCTGCAGCATTTGCAATTGGAACTAAGGGGTATGTTGGAACAGGTTCAAATGCATTACAGATTGGTACCAATAATTTTTACGAGTATGATGCAGTAAGTAATTTGTGGACTGCAAAAGCTAGCTTGGGTACTAATATGAGATTTGACGGAGTAGCCTTCTCAATTGGTACAAAAGGGTATATGGGTTTAGGTAGACATAATACTACTTTCAGAAACGATTTTTGGGAATATAATCCAGCCAATAACCGTTGGACACAAAGAGCGAATTATCCTGCAGGTACCTGTGCCGGTGCAATTGGATTTGCAATCGGAACGAAAGGCTATGTAGGTTTGGGATATAATCAATCTACATTATATAAGGTGTTTTATGAGTACAATCCAACCACTAATGTGTGGACTAAGAAGGCCGATTTGCCCAGTCATGCAAGATTCGGTGCCAGTTCATTTGTATTAAATGCTAAAGGATATGCATTATTAGGTTCTTCAAATACCAAAGATGTTTGGGAATACAATCCAACAACCAATGTCTGGAAACAAAAAATGAATTTTGTGGGAACGCCACGTTCCTATGCTACGGCTTTTTCATTGAATAGTAAAGGTTATTTGATGTTGGGATTATATAATGGTACATTTAAAAATGAAGTTTGGGAGTATTCATCAGATAGTTGTTGGATATCTGCCATTGCAATACCGCACACTACTCCAAATCTTTGTTTGGTCGATTCAGTTTTGCTGAGTGCTAATACAGATTCAGGACTTACTTATCAATGGCAACGGAATGGAATTGACCTTTTAGGTGATACCAATAAATTGTTTTATGCAGATACTGTTGGTTTATATACTGTAAGAATATCAGGTAAAAATATTTGCTCAAATACTTCAATTGCAGTGAATGTGACAAAGCCATGTGTTGGTAGTGCAACAACGGCTAATGCCGGACCCGATAAAATTGCTTGTGTAGGAAGTTTCGCAGCACTAAGCGGATCTATTGGAGGTGCAGCTTCCATGGGTACCTGGAGCGGAGGTGCAGGTGTTTACAATCCTAATAATACTACTTTAAATGCAACTTATACACCTACTGCTGCTGAAAGAGCAATTGGTTTTGTAAAGTTGTGTTTAACTACCGATGACCCGGATGGAGCAGGACCGCTTGTAGCAGCACGCGACACAATGGTGGTAATAAACAGGACTGCACCAGCTAGCCCTTCAAGTATATTTGGTACTGCCGGCTTCTGTGCGTCTTCAACAGGCAATGCCTATTCGGTAAATAATATTTCAGGTGCTGCATTTACGTGGCAAGGACCAACAGGGGCAACATTATCTACCGGGCAAGGTACCAATAGTGTCACAATCAGTTTTGCAAACAATGCTGCTTCGGGAAATATTACAGTTAGTGCATCAAATTCTTGCGGTACAAGTGCTACTGTTTCCAGAGCAATCACGCTCCGGTCTGCATTGCCTTCAATGCCCGGCACAATAACCGGCTCTACCAACGGATGTCCGGGTGAAACAAAAACATTCACTATAAGAAAGGTGTCAAATAGTGACCGCTATATCTGGACTCCACCGACAGGAGCAACCATCAATGGTTCTTCGGCAGCTTATTCGACAACTGACACATTGGTTAATGTTGTATTTACTGCTGCTTTTGCAGGTGATACATTAAAAGTTAGATCAAGTACTTGCTTTGGAGTTAGTGCAAATCGGACTTTAAGAATAAACAAAAGTGCGCCTGCGCAGCCGGGAACTATTACCGGTCCCGTTGCAGGTTTATGTAATAAAACTGCAATTGTGTTTTCAATAGCTGCAGTTACTAATGCTTCAACTTATACCTGGAGAACCAATATTGCAGGGGCTACCATCAATGGTTCTGCTACAGCAGTAACCACATCAAGTTTAAATGTATCAATGAATTTTGGAACATTCACCAGCGGAATAATTTATGTTAAGTCAAATAATTTATGCGGAAGCAGCATCGAAAGAAGTCTTACAGTAAATAGTATTCCTGCAATTCCTGCAAGTGTCACAGGTGTTACAACAGTATGTAAAGGTCAATTGGGTGTCGCTTATTCAACACCGGCAGTTACTTATGCAGCTGGGTATAATTGGGGAACATCTACTGGGTCAACCATTGCGTCCGGACAGAACACTGTAGCTGTTACCGCAAATTTTTCAAATACTGCAGGTGCCGGTTTTGTTAGGGTGCAATCAGTTAGTGCATGCGGTTCATCAAGTTATCGAACACTTAATGTTACCATTAGCAACTGTCCACGTTTGCTTGATGAACAGAATGACAATAAAGCATTAAGTGTAGTAGCATATCCGATTCCGGCTCATGATAAAGTAACTGTTTTAGTACTGTCTCCAACTGTAGAAAACTATCATCTTGAAGTGATGGACCTCTATGGTAGAATTGCCTATTCTCAAGATTATATTTTGACAGAAGGTGAAAATCAAATCTTACTTGATTTAACGCATTTAAGCTTAAGTAACTATATTTTAAATGTTCGTTCAGATACACAGGGAAAACAATTGAAGCTGCTGCTACAATAAGTTTGGATTCGTGTGGTTTTTTTCAATTAATGAAGCAACACTATCTTTTCTTTTTTATGCAACTGTAATTGTGCTGTTTGTAGCAATGTTTTTTCTGACATTAAATTACTTTAGGAATGCTGTAGTTAATTATTGAATTCTATTTTTACCACTTCATGGGTTTGCTTCGTTTTCTTTTGGCGGTTTGTGTTGTTGCAACTCATACTGGTCCGTTATTTGGCATTAAATGGATGGCAGGTTTAAATGCTGTGGTGGTGTTTTTTATCATCTCAGGCTTTTACATGTCACTCATCTTAAACGAAAAATATACAGGGGAGAAAAGCAACTACGGTTTGTTTATCAGTAACCGTTTATTACGGTTGATGCCACTTTACTGGACGGTATTAGTTGCACACCTTATTTTATGTTTTGTTGGTTACATTTTGAAAAATGATGCGCTCACTTTGCAGATATATTTTGATCATAAGCATGAAGTCACTTCAGCAGGATGGCTTGTTTTTATATTTTGTAATTTATTCATCATTGGGCAAGATACTTTGTATTACCTGCATTTGCTACCATCACAAGGGCTAATCTGGTCAGCAAAAGAAGGAATTCCAACAACCTGGTTTATGCTTATGCTGCCTGCATGGACGCTAAGTATTGAACTGTTGTTTTATTTTATTGCTCCGTTGTTCCTTCGAAAACAAAAACGAATTATTGTTTTGACAATGTTGCTTTTAGTGATGGCTCTATCCTTCTACATTGTTGGGATAGATTTAGGAAATTTAACAAAAAGCCAATTTACTCCATACTTAATTTATTTCTTATTTGGCGCAATAGCTTGGTTAATTTATGATAAATTAAAAACAAAGGAAATTGCAGTAAAATCCGGTAGAATTGTATTTGCATTATACTTGATCTGCCTTTTATTGTTTCCTTATTTTTATCCGGAAAGCGAATGGCAAATACAATTATTTTACGGTCTTACATTTTTATCTATTCCATTTATTTTTCTTTTAACAAAAAACTTAAAGTGGGATGCAATCATTGGTGAATATTCTTATCCGATTTATATCACACATATGATGGTAATTGATATGCTAAAACTTTTTGGAGTAGATAAAGCTGAATATACAGCATTAACTATACTAATCTCACTTGCGATATCCTATTTATTAATTCATTTGGTGGCTAATCCGGTCGAAAGATTTCGACAGAGGAGGGTGCATAGTTTAAATTGATCCTGAATTCTCTTTCAGAAGTGCTTAGTTTGCCAGCAAACCAAATTAGATTTTGCAAATGATTTTGTTTAAATATTTTATTATTACGCAATTAGCCAAACAAATGCTATCCAAAAATTGTATTGCTATTATGTGAATTGTTCGTGCATCATGAAAACAAAAGTGTTGTCGATTACTTCAATAGGTTACAACTCATTTCCAGTAATTAATAAGTGTTTTCATGGAGTTATTTGTTTAGTGTTAACTTAATTTTTTTAGATTTACAAAAAACATAACTCTAATGCGATATTTAGGCTCTTTATTAATTATATTATTTTATTGCAACACCCTGTTTTCTCAAGCAATTAATCAGGGAAAAGTTGTTTATTCAATTAGTTATCCCGAATCAAATTATGATAAGCAGGCTATTGATATGATGCCAACCGAAGCGGTAATGTATTTTAAGGATAACAACTCGCGTATGGAAATTCAAATGGGTATGGGTATGAGTATGGTTACCATATCAGATAGTCGGGCCAAAACAACCACAGTTTTGATGGATATTTTAGGAAATAAAACAGCTATGAAAATGACAGAAGATGATATTAAAAAGGAAGCGAGGCAGAATGGTGAATTTGAGGTTTTGAAAACCGAGGAAACAAAAACTATTGCGGGTTATAGCTGCAAAAAGGCAATTGTAACATTAGGAGAAAAAAATTCGTTTAATGTTTGGTACACTAATGATATTAAAGCAAACAATAGTAACTGGAATAATCAGTTTAAGAACATCGATGGATTTCTAATGGAATTTAGAATGGATCAAAGCAGCGGTTTAAGTATGTTAATGACAGCCAAAACAATAAGCAATGACAACGTACCAGTTGATCTTTTCGATGTGCCATCAGATTATAAAGTGATGACAAAGGATGAAATGATAAAAATGTATGAGGGTAAAGGATCAAAATAGAGTAGGTAAATTTTTATTCAATATAGTGGATTTTTAATTTTCTTATAATGAACTTGCATCTTTTAGCCTCTATTTTTTTTATATTGCTATTTTTTACAATGGGTTTGTTGATGATGAATAATACAGCTGAATTAAATAGTTACCTTGGTTATCGAACTAAGTCAGCTAGAAAAAATCAAGATACCTGGGATGAAGCAAACAGATATGCAGGAAAGTGTTTAATGTTTTGTGGTATATTAATGATTATACTTCTTCTGCTAATTGATTATTTTTACGAAGACTACAATATTATTTTTGATGCACTTATTGTTTTTATTTTGATTTCGTTAACAATTACTTTGTATAAAACTGAGAGCAGATTAAGGCATGTTTTTTTTCGTGACGGAAAGAGAAAACCCAATCGATAGGAATTTATTATTATTATTTTCGCTTTGATTAGTTTGATATTTGGGTCGAAAAATCATCTTGATAATATATTATTTGATTGATTGGCACTAATATTATTATTCAAGAAATTAATTGTCAACTAACCTTATCCTAAATGTATATTAGGGAGTCCAATATGAAATATAAATAGCTTTTTTATTAAATCCGCTTATGCCAAAAATTTTATCCTGATTTTTATTTACCGAATAATCGAAGCGAGCCGCTTCACTGTGCGGTTCAAGCGCTGCATTAACAGTAACTATTCCAGTGTTAAAGTTTTCATAAATTAAATTGTAAAAGCGATCGTAATAAATTGCAGTTCGTTTTTCATCATCAATTAAAAGTAGTTTCGATTTTAAAGATATGTTGTCTGAAAACCAATAATTTGTTTTCTTTAAGTTGGTATAAATTTTATGGTTGTCTATCTTTTTAATAAAATTATAATGACACTGATAGATGAAACCGTTTTTATAATTAAGGAATAGATTATACGAATAGGTAAATCGGGTGGAATAAAACTCTTGTAAAAAATCGTTGTTGCTATAGTAAGTAGGTATAGTTGGCAATTCAAAATTTCTGTAATAATGATTTATTAAGTTGTACCAATCCTCTGGTTTTGAATAGGGCAGGGTTTCTAATTTCCGATATTTAGTATCGTATTTATAGATCAACATTTCATCGTTATCCATAATCAATAAGTTGTCATCTTCATCATACTCTAAATTGCGCACACATTTTTTAAAATTAAGATTAACGGTGTCAATCAATATTCCTTTAATATCATAAATAAAAATCATTGGTCTTGAGCATGCATTGAATGCAATATTTTCTTTACTATCAACTGCTACCTTAAAACTATAGCCGCTGGCTCCTTCAAAATTAGAAGTTGGGATGCTGAATAAATCGGTTTTAGTAAGTTTTCCTTCTTGGGCAAAACATAAATTGAAGGAAATTGCGAATAAAAGAAGTAAATAATATTTCATATAAAGTTTGGGCGCGCAAAGAAAGTAAGAATTAGATTCAATGATTTTGTAATAGTTTCAATTACAAATAAAATGTACAGTGCAACAGGCATTAGGTTCTTGATTGAAATTTGAATTCGGGTAGGATTAATTTTTGATTGATTTTAGGATTGATTTTTAGCCAATTATGTTTTTAATATCATTTTACCTACAAAAATATGACGTTCACCCACTATTTTGGCACATTAACTTCGTACCTTTGCTAAACAAAACAATTAAAACATGAAAACTAAAAAACTATTTGTGCCTGTTGTGGCTGTAATTTTACTTATTACAGCATGCAGAAAGGAGAATGATTCAATTCCTTCTGCGGCAGAAGTGAATTATGAAAGTGGAGTGGTAAATGGTAAGGTAGCACCAACCGTTTTTACCCAAAAATTATTAATTGAGATGTTTGGAACTGTTCATTGTGGAACTTGCCCGGATATGGAACAGAAATGCCGAACAAAAATTGCTAATTATCCAAATCGTGTCTATGGCTATGTTGCACATAATTCAGATGCAATGGATTTTGGTATGTTCGATTATTTGGATAGCGTTTACAACGTACCTACTTATTCATCCGGAATGCTAAACAGAACACCATTTGGAGGCAAGGTTGTGTTAGCGAAAAAGGATTGGGGCGGAACCAACTCAAATGCTATTCTTGCTAAAGTCGCAAACTGTGGATTGCAAATTGCATCAACCATAAACGGCACCAATGCAACAATCACCGTTGATGCGGCCTTTAATGCAACCTTAGCTGGCAATTATAATCTAACTGTTTTATTGTATGAAGACAGTGTTGTAGGCAGTGGTTCAAGTTATAATCAATCAAATTATTATAATACAATTGCCGGTTCGCTTTGGTTTGGATTAGGTAATCCGATGATTGGCTATCGACACGATTATGTTTCGCGAAAGGTAGTAAGTAGTTCGAAATTAGGAGACCCGATTCCGGCAGCTTCCATTAAATTAGGAGGAGTTTTTACTAAAACCTATACCACAAGTATCAGCGGTTACAATAGACGCAATCTGTATATACTGGCGTTTGTAAATAAAGTAGGTAGCACATCTACAACTCATCAGGTAATGAATGTTCAGGGTGCAAGAGTTGGTAGTACCAAATTATTCGATTAGTAGTAGGTCAAATTTAATTTCGAAAACCGTTCTTCTTTATTGTTGCTTTAGCAATAAAGAAGAACGGTTTTTGCATTCAACAATTAGCTGTTCGATTTGGGTGCTACTGATTTTGATAAATCCCAACTGAAAATTCAATTTAGAGGCAGCTATTGATATTGACGACTAATCAGTTAATCATTAGCACAATGGTATAGAATATATCTATTGATATTTGGTCGATTATCATGGCCAAACAATACTGTAAATTGATTTTTCTTCTTTTGACGTTTTTGATTGCCTATAACCTCTTTTCACAATCACGATATCAACTATATAGAATAGCCGCAAATATTAAGTTAGATAGAAAACTAACAGAATCGGAGTGGCAACTTAGTTTTCCATTGACTGATATTATGCAAATAGATCCGTTTTAGGTTGAACGTCCTTCTGAAAGAGCAGAAGTTAGAATGTTGTAGAACGATGAATATCTACTTGTTGGATTTTATTGTTCAACGTGAGGGCACGGATTTGTTTGTAGTGTTTAACTCAACACTAAATACGAATCGGTTTGATGTTAAGCCTATACTTTGCCTTTGATTGAGCAACAGACTATTGTAGTAAAATATTCAATCACATTTGGTTTGTAAATGCAACTAGTTATTGAAGTTGCTTAACAACTCCTTCTTTGTCAATATATCCCGTGTTTGTCCAGGTTAGTTTGTGTGCTGTATAAATTTTTAAAACAGGTAATGCATCAATTTTTAATTCTTTGCAAATAGTTTGATTATTGTCGGCATCAATTCTTATTACCACAACTTTATCAGCCATGTCTTTTGAGATTTCATCTAAATAGGGTTTCATTTTTTTGCATGGAGGGCACCATTCAGCATAAAAATCAACTAATACAATTTTATCTGAATTTATTAACGATTCAAATTGTTGTTTACTCATACCTGCTGTTTTTGCAATGTTGGTATTTGTTTCAGGAAGATTAGCAGCCCGCCATTTCATCATACCTCCATCCAGTTCATAAACAGTTTTAAAACCATCCGCGCGCATTTTTTCTGCAGCTGATGAACTTCTTCCACCACTCAGGCAGTAAACAAAAACAGGTGTTGATTTGTCGAGCGCTGCAATTTTGGTATCAAAATCATCGCCATTCCAATCAATGTTTTTGGCATTCTGAATATGGCCTGTCGAGAATTCTTTAGCGGTTCTAACGTCAACGATTGCAGATGAAGGAAGTTCTTTTATCTTAGCTGCAAAGGCGCTGGCATCCAGATTTGTGTTGTTTGATTTAGGTTGCCCATTAGAACAACTGTTAAAAAATAATGCAGTGAAGATTAAAATGAGTGAATAATATTTTTTCATATTAGTTGGAATATTGTTGAATTATTTGTTTGAGACTATTTAATGAAATTACACCTGATTGGCGCCATTTAATTTCGCCCTTTTGAAAGAGAATAAAAGTAGGAACCCCCTGAATGCTATAGGTGCTTGCTACCTGAGGGTTTTTATCCACATCAATTTTTAGAATTGTTGCTTGCTTGCCAACATTTGTTTTTAATTCTTCTAAAATTGGTTTCATCATTTTGCATGGGCCACACCACTCCGCAAAAAAATCAACCAAAGTTGGAGTTTCACTATTTATTATTTCTGAAAATTTGCCTGCCATTTTCAATTAGATTTAATGTCTTCAAATTCCGGTTCAATATTTTTTGTTCTGTTTTCTTGTGAATTTTCAATACTGCAATTATTGCCATAGCAACTGCCGGAAGCACATCCAAAAGCAAATAAACCCATTGATGCAAAATACAACCCCAAAAAAATTCCGAGCCACTTTCTTTCAATCACTGATTGAAAAATAATATAGATGCCAATTATTAAATATAATGCACGTGGTAAATTCCATCCTGTTAAAATTCTTTGTTTCATATTGTACAGTTTTCCAAAATTACTATAATGGTACATTGATCTGACGCTTTATATGCTATTGTAGATGCGCAATCCAATTATTTACAAAAGCGATTTCGACTTGTATATCCTTGAAATTGTTCTAAATTTCATTTCTATGCAATTGTCAAATGGTTTCAATCATTAATTCGAAAAAGGGTGATATTGATTTTCCATTTTTAATTCATTTATTTATTTGTCAAAAGCTTTATCGAAACTGGTTGACTTCTTTGTTTTATAAAGACAGAAGTTCTGTCACGAGTACACAATCAAAAATAGGATTATAAATTCCGGCAACTAATTCTTCTTTCGTGTAGAAATGCCAAAAGGTAAATATATTGGGCAGAAACTCATAAAACTTGTTAAAATAAAAATGCCTGACAGAATTAAAAGAATAATAGCAGTTGTGCCAGAAATTTGATTGGCAAAATACAAAGCTATGATAATAATTGCTGCCAGTATTCTGATTACTTTGTCTGTGTTTCCCATGTTTGGTTTCATAATGTTATCGTGTTTTATGTTAATATGTTTTCTGTTGGTTTAAATATAAATCGGAGACTCATTAGTTTGCAATAAAACAATTTTATTTTGAGCTCTATCATTTGTATTGCACAAAGTTAATATGAATACTCTGTAATTTTAGTGACATAAGTCACACTCTATGCGCTTTTTTTATTATTAAGAATTGATTACAAGTTTAATTCTTATATTATTAAGATGCAATTTATCAACTTGGTGCTTTTAACTATTCTTCAATTTTTAATTTTCATAAAGAATAAAGAAATAGCATCATCGATGTCGATTGGTTAACATAAGTCGTACATTAACTTGTAAATTTATTTTGAAATGGAATAAGGTGGTTTTATTTGTTGAAAATTAAGTTTTATTTTTATCTGTTTTATCCTTAACTTTGAATAGTAGCTATTTTTTAGTAAGCTAAATATGCCATGGTGGAGGGTTAATTAAATTTTGTTTTTTGTTTTAAATAAATCGGATTTATCAATATGAAAAAAAGTTGTTTTGTGAAATTGTATTTATTAATAATTCTCGTTTTTATTTCCGGTTTGTCATCGGTTTATTCACAGAACTATCAAAAGCTGATAAATACTCGTTTAGCTCAGGAAAGGGAAAGAAATGAATGGTTGCCAAGTGATATTGATGATTGGAGAATTTCTGATCAATATGTAGATAAGAATTTGGGTATAACGCATGTTTATATTCAGCAGCAATTTAATCACATACAAGTATTTAATGCCATTAGTGTTTTTTTGATTAAAGACAATAGCATTGTATATTTTAAACCGGGTTTGATTGATCATATTCAAAATAAAGTGAATGCTGATAGGCCAGTTATAACACACGATGCAGCAGTCGTTTTCGCGCTTAAACATTTGGGTAAGTCAGAAAACCCTCAATTAAAATTGATAAGCAATGATGCGGTTGCAAACATTTTTAATTATGAATCACGTACTGTTTCTAACCAACTAATAAAAGTGCAATTGGTGTATCGTGCAATTGAAAACAAGTTGTTGTTGGCTTGGGATGTAAGTGTTGATTTAAAAGGCGAATCTCATTGGTGGAATGTAAGAGTGGATGCATTAACGGGTTCATTTATTGATAAGAATGATTTTACAGTGGAGTGTAGATTTGATGTTAATGACGATCACTCAATTCTAAATACAATACAACTTGAAGGTGCAGGTATACTCGGCAACGCAATGCCTGTTGCAGTTCCAGATTACAGAGTTTTTCCTTTTCCAATTGAAGCACCATCATTTGGTAATAATGCTTTGTTGCCCGACCCTTCTAATGTATTGGCATCACCTTATGGCTGGCATGATGTGGATGGAATTGCCGGTGAAGAATTTAATATAACTCGTGGCAATAATGCATATGCGTATGAAGATGCAAACAATGATAATTTACCGGGCTATTCACCTAACGGAGGATCTAATCTTCATTTTGATTTCCCTTATACAGCGGGTGTAAATCCAATCACCAATCAAAATGCCTCTTTAACCAATCTGTTTTATGCCAATAATAGAATACATGATGTCCTACATCCGTTAGGCTTTAACGAAGCAGCAGGTAGTTTTCAAAAAAATAATTATGGTAATGGTGGAGTAGGTGGAGATTTTGTTTTGGCTGAGGGGTTTGATGGTGCAGGAACTGACAACGCAAATTTTAGCACACCACCTGATGGCGCTTCAGGTCGAATGCAAATGTTTTTGTGGACAGGCAATAATGCAACATGCACATCGCTTAACGTTACTTCGAATGCTTTTAACGGAACAATTTCCGGTTTAACTGCAGCATTTAGTGCTATTACCAATTTAACCGACACCATTAAGTTGGTGAGTGATGGAGTGGGAAATGTAACTGATGCTTGCTCGGCAATTACAAATGTCATAGCTGGTAAAATTGCTTTGATAGATCGAGGCAATTGTAATTTTATTAATAAGGCAGTTGCAGCTCAAAATGCTGGAGCAGTGGGAGTAATTATTGCAAATAATGTAAGTGGCTCGCCTCAGTCAATGGGTGGCACTCCAATACTTTCTATCCCTTGTATTTCAATTACACAGTCGGATGGTAATCTCTTAAAGTCTGCATTAATTGCAGGAGTAGTGGTGGCAACTATTAATACTTGTTTAGCAAATCAAATTGATGGATCTTTTGATAACGGAATAATAGCCCATGAATATGGACATGGAGTTTCGAACAGATTAACGGGAGGACCTAGTCAGGTAAGTTGCTTAAGTAATAATGAACAAGGTGGTGAAGGATGGAGCGACTGGCTGGCGCTGATGATGACTATTGAACCAGGAGATTCTGGTGCAATGGCTCGAGGCATTGGTACATATGCAAAAGGTCAATCAGCAAACGGTGCGGGTATCAGGCGATTTCCGTATTCCACTAACATGAGTATTAACCCGCAAACTTATGCTGATGTTACCGGAAATACTGCAGTGCATGCAATTGGTGAAATATGGTGCAGTGCAATTTGGGATATGTCGTGGTTCCTGATCAATGACTTAGGATATAATGCTAATCCATACAATTTAACTTCGGGCAATACTATTGCTATGCATTTGGTTTTGGAAGGTATGAAACTGCAACCTTGCCAACCTGGTTTTTTGGATGCACGCGATGCTATATTGATGGCTGATCAATTGCTTTACAATAATGCACATCGTTGCCGAATTTGGGAAGCATTTGCGAGACGTGGAATGGGAGTTAATGCAGTGCAAGGAAGTTCAAATAGTGCAACCGATCAGTTGGCAGGTTTTGCTTTGCCTGCATATTGTTCGCCTCCCACTCAAGTTCCTATTGCAAATTTTGCTTCTGACCAAAGTACTATTGCTTGTGGAGGTGCAATTAAATTTACCGATCAGTCGATACAAGCGTTCAATTGGCTTTGGGATTTTGGTGATCAATCTACATCCACATTTCAAAACCCAACACATGTTTTTAATTCACCAGGTGTTTACAATGTGAAACTTGTTGTAACCAACGCTTTGGGCAGCGATTCAATTATTCGTTTAATTACTGTCACCAACACTTTTACTGTAAATGTTACGGCAACGCCAACCACTATTTGCAATGGCGACTCGGTTCAATTAAATGCAATTGCTACCGGAAGCACTTACAAAACGTATTCAGTTTCTAATATTCCTTTTGCACCAATATCCGGAGCTGGAACTCTAGTTAGTTTAGGCGATGAACAAATGAGTTCTGCCAAACCTATTGGCTTTACTTTTAATTTCTTTGGTAGCGATTACACCGATTTTTATTTGGCTTCGAATGGCTTTATCACTTTTAGTGCCGGAATGAGCAATCCATTTTATTCACAAGTAATTCCAACGATTTATTCACCGAATAATTTTATTGCTTTGTGTTGGAACGATCTTAATCCTGGAAATGGAAGTAGCTCAATAAATTATTTTACAACCGGAGCTGCACCCAATCGTAAACTGATTATTAACTACAATACTGCACATTATAGTGGTACTATTTATCCATTTGTTGTGCAGGCAATTTTATATGAAACAAGCAACATAGTTGAAATACATACAATAGTAAGTAGTAATGCAGCGGCTGTTGATTCTGCTTCCTCGACAACACAAGGCCTCGAAAATTCAGAGGGCACTGATGGAGTTGCTATTCCCGGCAGAAATAATAGTTTTTTTGTAGCCACAAATGATGCGTTTCGTTTTACTCCTTTTATACCTTATTCATATTCCTGGATGCCCGGCAGCTTAATAGGCGCATCACAAACTGTTAATCCGGCTACAACCGGAAATTATACAGTTAAAGTAACTGATGGTACTGCATGTGTTGCTTCATTCAATACTCCTGTGATTACTGTAAATACCTGCACACTTTCGTTAAATTTAAATGTGTTGATTGAAGGATTTTATTCAGGTGTAGGTTTCATGCAACCGGTGTTGAATACAAATGGCTTAAGTAGCAATGTTACTCATTGTGATTCGATAACTATTGAGTTGCATAATCAATTTGCCCCATCAACTATTTTTAGAACTGATAAAGTGTTATTGGGCAACGATGGCCATGCAACTGTAACTTATCTTGCATCAATTATTGGCAACACCTATTATATAGTTGTGCGCCATCGTAACAGTATTGAAACATGGAGTAAACTACCTGTTACTATGAGTTCGGTTACTAATTATGATTTTATACATTAGAAAATGTTGATTGGGTTAGTGACACAGGATGGAATTTTTTCCCTTCACTCAATGCCATCTCAATAAAAGTTTTCTGCTTGCGTGAAAATAATATCTTATCTTAAAATAGGATATAAGTTAGTTTTTTAAACGATACCCTGTTTTCTTTCTTTATTTATCATTCAATATCAAAGGCATTCCTTTGCTATTGCCCATTATAATTATTTTACTGTTTGGTGATAATGCGATTTCTTTATTTGCCTTTATCATTTCATATTGCAATTGTTGATCACTTAAACCGGTATTGATAATTTTCTGATAATCTGCAATGCCCTGCGCCTCTACACGTTTTCTTTCGGCTTCTTGTTTTTCTTTTTGCAAAACAAATTGCATTTTTTGAGCATCCTGTTCTGCATTTATTTTCGACTCAATGGTAATCTTTACCGATTGTGGAAGCGTAATATTTCTAACGAGCAATTGTTCTAATACAAGACCTCTGTCTTTAAAATCTTTTTCAATGCCTTTAAATATTCCTGCCTGGAACTCATCTCGTTTTGTAGAATAAAGAGCAACTGCATCATAATAAACAGCATTGTCCCGAATTTTAGTTCTGGTTATTGGTCTCACAATTGTATTTTTATAATCCGAACCAATTTCTTTTAATATTCTTGGAGCTTCAGTTGGAAGTACACGATATAAAACCGTGAGATCAATAATTACTTCCAATCCATCAGCTGATAGTACTCTTATTGCATCATCACCACTTTGGTCGCCTTCATCATGAACGCCCGACATTGTATAGTTTTGGGTTTTAATATCAAACATGGTTACTTCCACTAAGGGATTAATAAAATTCAAACCGCTCTCCAATATATTGTTGTTTACTTTTCCAAATAAAGACTGAACTCCCGTTTGCCCGGCTCCAACTTGCTTAATAACCGAAGTTGCAAGACCTGCAGCTATCACTACTATTCCAACCGTAATTGCAATGGAATAGTAGGGTTTTAACTGATAATTGATTCTGATAACATAATAAGAAACTGCAATGATGGCGATGCCAAGGATGATGATAAACATTTTTGATTTATTTTATATTGTTTGATGTATATGATTATTTTTTTGCATGCTCTTTTAAAATTTAGATATACGAGCCATTTGATTTTATTCAGTCATTAAAAAGAAATTGCGAATGATGTGGTTGCAAATGTATTTGTATTTGTTGACTCGTCACCTTTAGTAAAGATTTTATCCTTGCTGTTAAGTGATCTGCCTTCAATACGCCAAACCATATTTTCGCGAATTCGATAGTCAAAATTCAAAGAGTAGCCGGAAGTCTGAAATCCGTTTCGAGTTCCTGTTGTAATGATAACTCCGTTGTTATCCATATAATATTCACCTCTTGCAGTAATGCACCATCTGTCATTTAAAATCACATTGATTATCAGTACAGGTGAATACCAATTATTGTATTCGCTGCCCTTATCCGGCTTTTGTTCCATCCCATAATCGAAGCCGAATGTAACATGAAACGCTTCTGTGAAATGAAACATACCGTATAAGTTATTGAAATAACGCATTTGTTTTGAAGAATCCGGTTTGTCGTTTCCGAAAAATGTGCTGTAGTTTAAAGTAATTTTTGAATTTGGAGTAAAAGTAACTTGCATGCCACCGGCTAAAGAATTGTTGCCATCCGGTCGCTGAATGTGTTGCCATCCATTTAGAATCAGACCGCTCAAAAACCATTTGTTGTTATCAGTGGTGTAAGATATTTTAGCTCCGCTTTCGTAGTACGGTGAATTATCGGCAAGCAAACTTCTGGTCAGCGTCCAACAATCTTTTGAAACAGCGCTTTCGAAACCGATGTGGGACGAAAAAATACCTGCATCAATCCAAAGGTTTTTATTTTTACTCAGTTTTACTCCAGCATTTGCCACATAAATATTTTTGAGCACTCCAGACTCAGCAGCATAATTCGCATTCATATAAGTACCGACTGCGAGTGCAAGATTGGAACGAACCCGATCAGTGTTGTAAGCTGCTTTCAAAAAACCAAGGTTCAAATTAAATTCATTGCTGCGATTGTGGCTATACATAAATGCAGGGCGATTATGATCATCAGATTTGTTGAAATCATAACAATAATATACTTCTACATATCCGCTAAAACTTAATTTTGATTTTGAAGTATCTAATTGTCCTGATCCTACTGTTGCGGTTAATAGAAGCACCGACAATAAAATTATTTTCATAGTCAGTTTACTTAATATTAACTGCTGCAAATGTTGGTTTCAAAAGATTTATCTGCTGTTTTTAAAAAATGTTCTTGCTGCCAAGTTGAGAAGTATGTTGTTGTTGTGGATCAAAATTATATTACACTTGTTGATCATAAAATCAAAATTAGAAGTAGCACAATAATCATTTTGTGTTTAAGATGATTTTGAATGCTTATTTTGATAAGAAGTATTAATTGAAAGTCAACTATTTCTTTTTAAACAGATTCTTCAACTCGTCTTTTGCTTTTTGTTCGGCTTCTTTTTTTAATCTGTCAGCTTCAATCTTAGCTTTGGCTTCCGCTTCTTTTTTTAAACGATCCGCTTCTGATTTAGCTTTGTCCTCACCTTCTTTTTTCAGGCGTTCAAATTCAGCTTTGGCTTTTTCTTCTGCAGCCTTTCTTTGTTTTTCCAGTTCCTCTTTTGCTTTATCCATTGCCTGGTCAACCATTTTTTTACCAGTGTCTTTTAAAGTGGTTTTAATAACAGGATTGGTTACCGTGCCTCCGATTAGTGCGTCCACATTTATCTTATCGCCTAAACTCATGTTAGCACCTTTTGCATTTGCCTGAGCAAGCAAACCATTGATGGTTCCTGTTGCTTTTGAAGGTAATTTACTGGTAGGTATCTCAAGGTTTACTATGTAATCTATTGTTTGATCGAATCCGTTAGAGCCTTGTATTTTTGTTTTAATACCATCGTTCACACTTTCAAATGGCTTAATATTTACACGACCATCCGCAAAATTAAATCCTACATTAATATTGTTTAGTACCACTTGTTTGTACTGATCCATTTTTAATTCTTCAGCTAGTTTAACCAAAGGTTTAAAATTACTGATCACCACATTGGCTGTTGTCATTTTTCCTTCTCCGCCAAGGGTATTTAATACAGGATTCATTTGTTGATCCAGTTTGGTGATGAAAGTTAAATCAGTATTAAACTTACCGGTGCAGTTTTCAATGATTGGAGCCATTTTTTTAATCGTATTAAATGTCTTGGCTGTTTGCTGCATATCGAAGTCTTTAATGTTGACAGCAAAATTCATCTGTGCATTTTTTTTGTCGGTATAAGCATAAGCTCCGGTCACATTCATATTTCCACCAAGTGTGTTTAAGTTCAGGTTATTCATACTTATTTTCTGATCACGGATGGTAATGTTTCCTTTCACCTGTTCCATCGTCCAGTTATCGTACAATAATTTATTGATGGCAGCATTCAGCACAAAATCAATATTGGCTGGCACTTCAATCAGGCTGAGTGATGCGGTGTCAGTCGTTTGAGTGGTTGATGTTTCTTCACCCATAAATTCATTGAGATCAATCAACGTTGAGTTAAGATTGAAATTTCCTTTGAGTGTTTCGTTTTTAAAATAGTAGGCAAGCAAATTGTCGATGGTGCCATTGGCTTTGAAATCGCTTTTGCCCATGCGTGCATCAAAACTATTTAGTGTTACATTGCTTGGATTAAATGTTAAAGCACAGGTACGAATATCTACACCCTGCAGATAATCCTTGCTTTTGTAGTTGAAATTAGTGAGCGATAAATTTCCTGCTGCGTTGAAATCGTTATAACGTTTTTGTTCAATAGCACTCATGCGTCCTTTAAAACTTACATCAGCATTCATCACCCCGCTCATGCTTGTCCCGGATTCCAGCGGAACTATTTTTCCTAGGTTGGCAAAATCAATTTTTCCTTTTACAGCCCCATCCATGTTTGCATCGCTCACTGGTGTGGAAACTTTCAGGCGTGCATCAAAAGGTTCACTACCTAAATCAACATGCAGTTTGCTTAAATCAATCAAAGTATGATCAGGCACACCATCTGCATTGTTGATGGCTAAATTCATCTGCACATTATTAACTGCAACAGGCAACGATGGATATTGAAACATTCCGTTCTGCAATTTTAAATTTAGACCAAAGCCAGGCATTTTAGTATCGTTATAAATTCCTTTTACAAAACCATTGAACTCTAATTTACCTGATGATTTCAAATCTTTAAAATCTTTACTATACACTCCGGGTATCAGGGAAATAAAATTTTTGAAATCGTTTTTACGTGCATTGAATTTTAAATCCATCGCGATGTCATCTTTAGGCATGGCAATAAATCCATCAAGGCCCAGCACCAATTCATTCAGTGACAATTCATTTTCTTTGAAAGTGTATTTGCTATTGATCATATCCATGTCAAGATCAGCTTTCAGGTTGGTTTTTATTTCGTTAAAATATTTTACACCGCCATACCACATATTCATTGCGTCAGCTGATGTGTTGGTGTTCAATAAAAAAATATCCTGAGTAAAATCTCCTTTGCCGCTATGATTGAGATTTTCCATCGACATTTTAAATCCCATTGACTCATCATCGTAATTCAGAATTCCGTTTTCGATACTGTATTTTTTTAAAGCAATTTTAAATTTGCTTTGTTCAGCTACAACAGTAGTAGTATCAGTTGAAGGTTTGGCAATGTCCCAGTTGGCTTTTCCATCTTTCAACACCAAAAGATTAAAGTAAGGTTTTGCTAGGCTGATTCCTTCAATCGAAATTTTATCCCCTTTAATCACACTCATGATATCAATAGTTGCGCTCAACTCATCAATGGCAGTTAGCGTATCGCCTGCAAATTCATTAATGCCAACAACACTCAGGTTATTTAATGAAATAGTAAAATCAGGAAAGCTACTGATGAGTGTTAGATCAAACGATTTGAAATCAACTTTTGCATTTACATTATTATTGATTTCAGTTTTCACCATTGCAATGATCTTGTCTTTGTAAATAATCGGTAAAACAATGGCGGCAATCAGCAGCAACACAAAAATGGAAACGATAACGAGAATGATTTTCTTAAACATGTTTTTTAAATTTATTATTGGTTGCAAAAGTAGTTAGTATCGGGTATTTAGTATCGAGTTTCAAGTAGTTAGTATCGAGAAATGACTGTATGCTGTGACTGTAGGCGCGAGCGTGCCGCTCGTGCCATTACTTCACTATTCGAGCTTTAAGAGGATTGTTAATTATAAAATCAGTTTTTTAGAACTACAAATATTAACACGAGCGGCACGCTCGCGCCCACAATCGAGAGCACAATTGTATGCGCGAGCGTGCCGCTCGTGTCATCGTACATCACATTTTTACTAATTTAAGCTTTGTAAATTGATTGGCACTGCTGTAAACATAATGATGCGGTTCGTTTACTATTCGTGCTTTAACGGGATTGTTATGTATATAATCCGTTTTCTGATCAATAAATTTATTAGTGAACAAATCGAATGCGTGATTCTTTTGCTGCCAGAATTGATAAGTCTTATTATGCGCATTTATGCTTCCGGCAACATCAAACATTTTTAATAACCACTCCTTCCTGCTCTCTGAGGGATGTTCTTTAATAAGCTTAATAATGCTTTTGGCAGTATGGCTTTTAAAATCACGCAGCACATCGCTAAGGTTTTCGGCTGTGGCTATTAAATGGATATGACTTGGCATAATACAAAACGCATACACTTTCAGTCCTTTATTCTCAATACAGTAATTCAGGTTTTTAATAAGCTCATCACAGTAATCACTTCTTGTAAAAACATCAATCCATTGAATTACGGTTAATGTTGCAAAATACAAGCCGTCAGGTAAAATTTTGTACTTTTCACTCATATTGGTTTAATGAGGGTAAGATGCAAATATATAGTACTGTAAATATTGGCACGAGCGGCACGCTCGCGCCTACAATCGTGGAGGTTTGCTCGCGCGTACGGTAATGATGTGAGTGCGTATTGAACTTTAAACTCCAAACCTTAAACTTGAAACTTTCCTATCTCGATACTCGATACTATCTACTCGCTACTTTATACTAACTACTTTATACTTTATACTAATTCTTCTCCTTCCATCCCTTCTTATATCCTTTCTCAAACGATTTCATTTTCTTATCGCCATTCAGATATTCCTGTACAAAATCCTTATGGTATTTTTCTCCTGGATGATCGAGTTTGTCTTTTCTGCCGAATTTAATTCCTAATTGGTACAGTGATTCATTGAGTTGTTTGTTGTCGTATTGTCGGAGGAGTAATAATCGGTAAAGCGTTAACGCTTTATCCAGTTCGTTGTTGGCGGTGTATTGATTGCCTGCATAAAACAGAAATCCGGTATTGGCTTTGTTTAGCAGGTAATTATAAAAAGATTCGTGTGTAATGTTAAAACTACTCACATTATTAGCCGCAAAATATTTTCCGGCTTCTTCATAAATTGTTTCTGCATTGGTATAATTCCCTTCTTGTTGCTGGGTTTTAAATTGCGCCATCATTTTTAAATAAGTAGCTGCCGGAATTATTGCAGCATGTTCTTCTTCAATGTTTCTTGTATTGATTGCACAATCCCTGTTTTCGGTATTCGCCTTTTTTGCACTGATAAAAAAATCATCAGCGTTTACATATTCCAAACGACTCAACGCATCTTTGCCATGAATATAAGCATCGTCAAAATCACGTTGTGCATTCTCACATTGCAGGCTGAATATTTTTTTGCGTAATTCTTCCAGCCGCTTGCTGATTGATTTTTCATTGCCTAATCCATATTTAGCCTGCATATCTGCAACTGTTCTTACCATGTTTCTGGCTTCTGGCAATTTGTTTACGCTAACTAAACTGTCACCAGTATTTAATTTCATTATAATAACCGGCCGTGCTGCGGTTGTTTTTAAAGAAGGTAATTCAGTGTTGGAAGCAAAACCATTATTGATTTCCATTTCTGTTGCATCATTGAATGCATTCAATGCGGTTTCATATTGCTGGTTGTTCAAAGCAATTTTTCCGGCTTCAATTTTCGATAGATAACGTTGACGGCTGATTTCTTTTAAAATTTTTCGAGCTTCCGAATCATCGGTAATTTCATTTCTGTTATCGCGTTGATATCGGATGGCATCGCCTGCAGCTTGTTCGGCTTTATCAAATTTTTTGTTTGCTAAAAAATCATTGGCTTTATCGAGGTATTCATTATAGATTCCGTTTATGGCTATACGGATGCCGTTAAACAATTCATCGCTGCATCTAATGTTGGTGAATCTTTCACAAATACTTTTAGCGAAAAGATAATGTTCCAATGCATTACTATATTTCTTTTCGTTGATGGCTGTAGCTGCAATATCCAGTCTTGATTCATAAATATCATTCAACAATTGATAAGTGAGCCTTCGTGTTTCAGGATCGGCATTGAGCAAATAAATAATATCATCGCATTTCGAAACGGCCGGCTGCATATTATTTCTCCTGAAATCAATAACTGCTAATTGTAGCAGGGAGGGAGCAAAACCGGGCGACATTCCCAATGAAAGGTGAAAATAATTTTCAGCTCCATTGATATTGCCAAGTCTTAATAAGTCGATTCCCCGATCGTAATAGGCGAGATATAAGGTGCCACATACATGATCTAATTCCTGTTGCATTATTGCAGCTTGTGAATGAAATAGACTGATATTGTTTAGCATTTTAACCGGATCGTATTCGGGAAGATTAAGTTCGTTATTGTAATTTTTATTTTCAATCGTTTTTACTGATTGAACGGCATCTGATAAATTTTGTTGTTGGATATTAAAGCGATCAATATCGTTTGGCTTAATGGATTGCACCAGGTTGATACTTTGGGTTAATCTTGAGCCATCAGCAAAATATTGATTGATGTAGTCAACACGATTAGTGAATGTCTGTATATTTTGAGTTGAGTAGTTGGGCAAAAAATTTTCGACTGTATGATGTGTTACATTTCCGGAAATGTCATCATAAGTAGATTCTTTTTTCTCGGGAATCCGGTCTGAAACTTTTACGGAGTTAAAAGATTTGGAGGCGAGTAGGTTGGTATTATTCCAGGTTTTAAAGGTGTATTGAATTGTTGCAGGAAATAAAAAGGAAGTTACATCAAATCCTTTATAATAAACATCACCGCTAATTTCGATAGCAGATGAAACAATTCCGGAATGTTGCACGGGTTCGCGTGTTGAGGTAATGATGGTTTGATTGAGCGTAAGTTTTAGTTGTGTGTTTTGCAAAGGTTTTCCATTCCCTCCTGCCAAAGCTTTTATAATGGGGTTGGTAGTTGTGTTGTTTGAATTGTGTTTGATGGTGAATTGTTGTTGTGCGGTTTCTTCTTTCACAAAAGGATTTTGCGCCTTTATGTGGATGGAGAATAGCAGGTAAAGAAATAATAGTTTGTTCATTTATTGATCATATATTTCTCAGCCAAATTACAAACGATGTTCCAGTTGTAAATCGCTTAATACAAAATTTATGGTAAGATATAAACAGGAGTTAGTTATATTCGTATCAAACATTTTTATGATGAATACTAAAATAGCAATTGCAAAATCCGATAAAGAAATTTCGGCTTGTTTTGAAGCCATGCACGAATTGCGTCCTCATTTAAAAAAGGAAAAGTTTGTAGCTACCATTAACAAGATGAAAAAAGAAGGCTATATTCTTGCTTACTTAAAAGAAAATAAAAAGGTGGTAGCTGCAACAGGCTATCGCTACATCAATAATTTATTTAGCGGCAAGTTGATTTATGTCGATGATCTTAGTACCATGCAGCAATACCGGAAGCGAGGTTACGCAAAAATGTTAATGGATTTTATCAGAGGCGAAGCAGAAAAAAACAAATGTAATCACATCGATCTTGATTCAGGTTGTGGACCGCACCGATATGATGCACATCGATTTTATTTACGTTATGGATTCAATATCACCAGCCATCATTTTGCTTTGGTGTTAGGTTGATTGTGTTGATGGAGTTAAATAAGTTAATTAAGTTGATTAAGTTAGATATGTTGAATGAGTTAAATGACATAAATGAAAATAGAAAATCATATTAACCAATTAACCAGTCAACCTATTTAAAAAAACGCTATTTTAAATAGGATTCCGAACGATTGATCGTTACGTTATTGCCAAGTGTGTCAATAAAGTTATCGGTATAACTAAGGCTTATTAAAACCGAATTCCCGGTAACCGAATAGGTGCCTTGTCCACTATAAGTGTGAGTAACACCCTGAAAAATTCCTGACTGAGTATTCATGTATAATTTTTTAGCCGGTTGGTCAACTACCAATTCCAGATCTGCAGTATAGCAATTAACGGAGCTTAGTGAAAAGATATGATCGTTGATAGAATTAGAAATTTTGAAATTAGTTAAGCACTGTGGATTATTAGGTACAAGTGGAGTGCAGGTGTAAAATCCATTCATAAACTCAGCTGTGTTTTTAATTCGTACCGTACGCACTACTGAATCTTTGTCGCCAAATGAATCATAAACCACATAGGAAATTCGGTAAGTGCCGGCAGAATCTTTGTTGACTGCACCATACACAATAACATTTGATGTTAAGTCTCCATCTTCGTTGTCATAGGCTATATAGCCAGAGTCGACATAGGCTACATTTAAAATTGATGTTGAATTGGAACTACCGATCAGTGTAATACCAGGTAAACTATTTGGCACAGGTAAAACCGTTAGGTAAAATGTTTTACTAAATGTTTTATTTGATTCGACAGATATTCCTGTAATGGTAATTAAATAAGTTCCCGTATCTGCTGATGCGTCCACCTTGATTGTCTCCGTTAAACTAAAGTCGGGTTCTCCTGTTTCTGGTGTAAACTGAATGTTTACTCCAGTTGGCATTCCGGCTGCTGTAAGTTTAACTTCTTCTTTATTACCACCCAAAAAAAATACTTTTAATTCAATTGCTGCTGATTGTGATCGGATAATACCGGTGTTATTTACACCAGTAATTTTAAAATCCATTGAGTTATCTTCTTCTTCCGTTTTACAGGAGTTGTAAAAAAGCATTATACCCAGCAGAAAAACACTTAAATTAAAAATCTTCATATTTGTTTTTAGATTGTCAACCAGTTGTTGTCGAATTTATTGAAGTTTAATACTTCATTCCTAAATTGTAAAACATAAACGTAAATATATCAGCCTGTTCATCAATCAGTTTTCCAGTAGGCTTACCTGCTCCATGCCCTGCCTTGGTGTCAATTCGTATTAAAACCGGGTTGTCACCTTTTTGTTTTTCTTGCAAAGTCGAAATGAATTTGAATGAATGTGCAGGAACCACTCGGTCGTCATGGTCGGCAGTAGTTACTAAAGTGGCAGGATAGCTTACCCCTGATTTTATGTTATGTATAGGTGAATATTTATACAATGCTTTAAATTCTTCTTCATTATCACTCGTTCCATAATCAGTTGCCCAACTCCATCCAATAGTAAATTTATGATAGCGTAGCATATCCATCACACCCACTGCAGGCAATGCTACTTTGAATAAATCTGGGCGTTGTGTCATAACTGCTCCAACCAGAAGTCCGCCATTTGATCGGCCACTAATGGCCAGTTTCGAAGGGTTGGTATAATTGTTTTTAATCAAGTATTCAGCTGCAGCGATAAAATCATCAAACACATTTTGTTTTTTTAGTTTAGTTCCTGCCATGTGCCATTCTTCACCATATTCACCTCCGCCCCGAAGATTGGCCATTGCAAAAATCCCTCCCTGTTCCAAAAAAACCATTCGCTCTGGTTTAAACTCAGGTGTTTTACTAATGTCGAAACCGCCATATCCAAAAAGTAAGGTAGGGGCTTTACCATCAGGTACTAATCCTTTTTTATGCACGATAAATAGGGGGATTTTAGTGCCGTCTTTACTGAGATAAAAAACTTGCTTTGTTTCATAATCATCAGATTTAAAAGGAAGCCTTGGTTTTGCATGTTCGTAGAGTTTGTTATTTCGGATGTTAAATCGATAAATGGTTGCCGGTGCAGTAAATGTGGTAAAAGAGAAGAATATCAGCGTGTCTGCATTGCTGGAGTTGATTGCATCAACGGTTCCTAAATTGCCCAATGGAATTTCCGATTCCATTTTTCCCGAAACAGAATAAATATATAAGTGACTGGATGCATCTTTCATATAGTTCAAAACCAACTTTCCTCCTGCAAATTTTGCTGTTTTTAAAATGTCAGTTTTTTCTGCTACCAAATCTTTCCAGTTTTGCATTTCAAAATTGCGACTGTTAATCATCACTAACTTTTTTCTGGGTGCCTTGAAGTTGGTAAGAAAAATTAAGTTTTCGCCTACATTCCCTATTAATTCAAAATCAGCATCAAATGTTTTAACTACTTCTGCAAGTTTTGCGTTAGGCGTTTGCAAATCTTTAATCAGAATATTATTTCCGCTGGTGGATTCTGCTCCAGAAATTACCAGAAATCTTTCATCTTCGGTTGTGCTGGCCGAATAAGTACGAAGTGGTTGATTGCTGTCGCTAAATATTAATGAGTCACTTTCTTGAGGAGTGTTTAATTGATGATAATAAACTTTATGATTTTGATTTTTATCCGTGTAAACATTGGCATCTCCGCGCGGTGTTTCGTAACGGCTGTAATAAAAGCCGCTGTCTTTCCAGGCAATATTCGAAAACTTTACCCATCCTAATTTATCCGGTAACGTTTTCATGTTCGATACTTCTTTTATTCGTACTTCATTCCAATCGCTGCCGGCATTGCTCAAAACAAATACCATGTAACGACCGTCTTTTGAAGGAACAGTTTGTGTGATTGCTGTGGTACCATCATCCGAAATTTTATTAGGATCGAAATAGGACATTGGTACATATTGCAAACTTTTCATCATAAATAAAATAGGTTGGTTTTGCAACCCATCGTTTTTATAATAGAAATAACGTGAACCTGCTCTGAATGGAGGGGTATACTTTGCATAATTCCATAAAGCTGTCATACGTGCTTTAAGTGTATCGCGAAATGGAATTGTTGCCAGATAATTGGAGGTAACAGTGTTTTGTTGTTTTACCCATTCAATGGTTTCGGGAGCATTGTCGCTTTCAAGCCAGCGATAAGGGTCAGGAACATTCGTGTCAAAATAAACATCTTCAATTACTGATTTATGGGTTGAAGGATAAACAATGCCCTGTTGCGAATAAACAACAGTGCTAAGCAAACAGCTAATTGGCAAGCAAATTTTTAGGGTTAAATTTTTTAAATTCATTTTATTAATAGTTGACTTGAAATCTAAATTCATGGGACTTCTTTCTTTCGGACTGCAAAATAAAATCTATTTTCGTAACCGAAGGCTATTTCTTAAAAAACACTTACTAATTATTACATCAATATGATAAAACAAATCACATTTATTAGCGCTATTGTGTCATTAATTTTCTTTTCTGCTTGCGGAACAAAGAATAAAAGCCAAACCAATGGCGATGATAGCCGTTTTGAACAGTTCAGAGACACCTATGTTAATGAAATGTTTCGAATTAACCCTTCAATGGCTTTAAATGCGGGCAATCATCAATATGACTCACTGTTGGTTTTGGTAGATGAAGTCAGCATTGCTGATGAGAACAAAGCCTGGGGAGTGCTGATGGATAGTATTAAGAGTTTTGATGAAAGCAAATTAACCGATCTGAACAAAATTGATTTGTGGATGATGCGCGACTATATCAACAGCAATTTGTGGTATAATAATGAATTTAAAGAGCGAAACTGGAATCCGGCAGCGTTTAATGTGTCGAACGAATTTGCCTTGATACTGACTGGCAAGTATGATAATTTGGATGCCAGGTTAAAATCTTTTTCAGCCCGACTGGTTAAAGTACCTGCATATTACAGGGCAGCGATTCAGAGCATAACTGACCCAACAATTGAGCATACTGATTTGGCGATATTGCAAAATGAAGGTTCGATAGATGAAGTTTTTGGTGATGCTTTGAAAGACTCAGTAAAAAATTCTTCGTTGCCTGAAAACGAAAAGACAGTTTTGCTTTTGCGCAACGATAGTGCCCGTTCGTCTATGCAACAATATGTTAAATGGTTGAAGGATAAACGTAAAAATATGACTCCTGAAAATAGTAGAAGTTTTAGGATCGGAAAGGCGCTTTATGATAAAAAATTTGAACACAATATTGTTTCTCGCTACACGGCATCCGAAATTTTTGAAAAGGCGAAAAGCAGAAGAAATGAGTTGCATCATGAAATGGCTAAACTGAGCAGAACCTTATGGAGTAAGTATTATGGCAGCACGCCAATGCCAACCGATTCATTGGTGTTGATCAGAAAAATGATTGATATATTATCAGTACAACATGTTAAACCCGATTCGTTTTTAAGCAGTATCGAACAACAAATGCCACAATTGGTCAGCTTTATTAATGAACACAAACTTATTTATATCGATCCTTCTAAACCTTTGGTTGTACGCAAAACGCCAAGCTATCTTGAAGGTGGTGGCGCAGGAGCTTCAATATCGGCTCCGGGGCCATATGATAAAAATGCAAATACGTATTATAATGTTTCGCCATTAAACGGCTATACACCTGAAGAAGCAGAAAGTTATTTGCGCGAGTACAATCATTACATTCTTCAAATTTTAAATATACATGAAGCTATACCAGGCCATTATACACAACTTGTTTACAGCAATAACTCGCCAAACATTATAAAGAGTTTATTAGGTAATGGAGCTATGGTGGAAGGTTGGGCAGTTTATACTGAACGGATGATGTTAGAAAATGGATATGGTGCTGAGGCTGGATCTAAAGAGTCAACTCCTGAGTTTTGGTTGATGTATTATAAGTGGCATCTGCGCTCGGTATGCAATACAATACTCGATTACAGTGTGCATGTGTTGAACATGAGTGAGCAAGATGCTAAGAAACTATTGGTCGAAGGAGCCTTTCAGCAACAAGCTGAAGCAGATGGTAAGTGGCGCAGGGTGAGGTTAACTCAAGTCCAATTATGTAGTTATTATACCGGTTTTACAGAGATTTATGATTTACGTGAAGAGTTAAAAAAATCGCAGGGAAGTGCCTTTGACCTAAAAACATTTCACGAAAAGTTTTTGAGTTATGGAAGTGCACCGGTTAAGTACATTGGGGAGTTGATGAGGAAATAAATTGACGAGTGCCGATGGTCAATGGTCAAAGTATTTTATATTTTTAAGAATAACAAATGACTATTTATAAATTTTATTTCGTAGCCAATGGTCAGCAATTACAATAGCAGCCATTGCTTCCACAATCGGAACCGCACGTGGCAGCACACAAGGGTCATGTCGACCTTTTCCTTCGAGCGAAATAGTTTCTTTGTTTTTGTTTACTGTCTCTTGCGTTTGCATCAGCGTGGCAACCGGTTTAAACAAAACGCGAAAAAAAATATCTGCTCCGTTACTGATGCCTCCTTGTATTCCACCACTATTATTACTGGCAGTACTTATTGTGTTTTCTTTATTTACAAATTGATCGTTCAACTGAGAACCACGCATTGCAATTGCATCAAAGCCTGCACCATAATCAAAACCATGTGCTGCGTTAATGCTATGCATTGCTTTTGCAAGGTCGGCATGTAGTTTGTCAAACACTGGTTCGCCTAAACCAACTGGTGTATTTTTGATAACACAGGTTATTGTTCCACCAATGGTGTCACCTGCATTACGCACTTCTTCAATCAATTGAATCATTTGTTGTGCTGTTGCCTGATCAGGGCAACGCACAGGGGTGTTTTCGATCAACGAAAAATCCAGTTCAGAGGGATGGGTCGAGCATTTAATAGCTCCCACTTGAGAAACATAAGTGTGAAAATTAATTCCTACTTGTTTAAGTAATTGTTGAGCCACTGCACCGGCAATTACACGTGCTGCGGTTTCGCGTGCTGATGAACGACCTCCACCGCGATAATCGCGCACACCATATTTCTGCTCGTAAGTAAAATCGGCATGCGAGGGACGGTAGGCCTCTTTTAAATGATCATAGTCGGTTGATTTTTGATTTTCATTCCGAATAAAAAAACTCAATGGTGCACCTGTTGTTCTTCCATCAAACAATCCACTTAAAATTTCGAAAGCATCACTTTCTTTTCGGGAGGTTGTTAGAGCACTTTGCCCCGGTTTACGTTTGTTG
>JANNXV010000301.1:0-2357 GCA_031409815.1 Bacteroidota bacterium | reverse complement strand
GGTTGTTGATTGCAATGATAAGTGTCCGCCTGCGCCTTGCTTGTAAACTAAGATATTGTTTTGTCCAACATCATTACTTTCCGTATAAACATAGCCGCCAATTCCAAATCGTGCACTTGAATTATTTTCTGCAAATACTTTTTCATCGGGGTTCTGCCCTTTTTCAGAAATCAAATCGTTGGTTGATGTTCCGGGTGTTGATGAATTTGTAAAATCATCAATGCTGTCTTTCTTGCAACCGTTTAAAGCGATTACGCTTAGTGCAAGTCCTGCTAAAATGAGATGTGCTTTTTTCATACTGTATTTTTTTTAGTTATTGTAAATTATTTTGCTGCAAACTTCGCTTGATGGTATCACGGAAGTATCACAAAAGGATAAAGTTTTTACTATAAGTAGAAATTGTTATGCTATGAAAAAGAAACGCGCGGGGCGAGATTGCGCTCTTTTTGTTTTGCTTTCTGGATGGGCTTGTGTGAGGGAAGGCAAAACAAAATGTGTGCAATAAGCGGCTGGAAATAAATAAAATAAAATTGCTTGGGTTGGCTTCTTGAGTGTTGCAGAAAAATTTGGACGGGCTTGGGTTTCCTTTTTTCTGTTCATTCAAGACTCAGCTGTTTGAAGTTTGCTGGATGGTTTTAGCATTGCAGGTAACGAAGAAGGGATTAAAGAAACTTTCTAAAAGGGGGTTGCATGCATTCACTTTCATGAACCATAAATAAAAATAGAAAGCTCTACTGTTCATTAACCGAACAAAGCCCTTTTTACAATAATTTCATTTAATCTTTATGTTATCTGCTTGTGCTGCTATTCAATCGAAGCGGTGTCTGTTCGAGTTCGCACACCGTTCGTTTCTTAGATATCCAAGTGAGCGATGGTGCGAAGGAAACGTTTTATCTTTATTTAGAGATGGAAGGGGATATTTTAATTTATTTGAAAGGTAGAAAAGCAAACTCAATTTAAAGCTTTGGTCGTGGGCTGACTGAGGGACTTTAAATAGAGTATGCTTTTGTGGTTTGGCAATCGGAGTCGAGATATTTTCGATAGTAAGGAAGTTTTTGCATTTTTAAAATATGTGATGAAGATGCCGATTGTTACAGTCATGATCTGTTGGATATTAGCAAGTGTCTAATTGTTCTGTTCATCATAGTGATTGCTCCTCTACTGATAGTGATTGTCACAATGAATTTTATAATTGCGATGTTGAGGATTCTCTTTGTGCTGATAAGATACACCCGTTTAAGATAATGAGTGTGATTGGGGCGATGAAGTTAAGTGCCGCCTTAAACATCATAGTAGTTTGTTCGTGCATCGTTAGCGGTTGCGTTTTACTGTTACAAGAACCAATTGCTGTATGGCGCACTTGGACGTCTCGAAAAATGCAGCACATCCGTTTGCGTATTGAGGTTTGTATAAAAGCCTGGTTTCTTGATGTATACACACTGCAATTTGTATTGGTAAAATGCTCCACTACCGTTTTTCTAGCAACTTGCGCATAGAAAAAGAGAAAGATAAACTGGCACATTAACGAGATAATGATTGTTTTTTTTATTTAAAATAATTTTTATGAGGAACTATGTAGGGGCTATAATTTGTGTTGTAAAGAAACAGTATAGTAATCACTTTCCTTCATCCTGTTTATGAATTATAAAATAATCAAGCACGCGCGCTTTTACATATTCAAATACAAGGTCAAAATATTTACCACTGAAAATTATTAATTTTTCTGCAACTATTTTTATAAAGGTAATATTGAGTTCTACATTTTTTCTGTACGCTTTATCAAAGTCTGGCCAGTCGAATGAACAAATTTGTGCTTAATCTGATAAAACATTGGCAATGGCTGTTTTCTGATTTATTGGATAAATCGACTTACGAAAATAAATTATTCTTAGATTTGAAAAATAGAGCCAAATGACATAGTATTACTGAATGGTAATAGTATAAAATACGTAGCAAACAATACGAGATTAAAACAACTCATGAATTTAAAAATTAAAGTAGCCGTTGTTCAGGCTGCACCGGTATATTATAACCTGAAAATCAGTTTAGAGAAGGCAATTGATTTAATTTCGGATGCAGCAAAACAAGGAGCGAAGTTGATTGCTTTTGGAGAAACATGGTTGCCGGGTTATCCTGCTTGGTTGGATATGTGCAATGAAGCTGCGCTTTGGAATCACGAACTGACACGCGAACTTTTTGCAATACTCAAAGAAAACAGTGTAATTGTTCCAGGAAAGGAAACAGAAAAACTTTCGGCACTTGCCAAAAAATTAAAAGTAACAATTGCGATTGGTGTAAATGAAAAAATTGCAACAGGTAAAGGACATGGTACTTTGTATAATTCTTTTTTATTGTTT
>JANNXV010000300.1:0-6200 GCA_031409815.1 Bacteroidota bacterium | reverse complement strand
GTGGCTGCCGGTGTGCGAAGAGTGGAAGCCATCACAGCCGATGGTGCACAGGCATTTTTAAAACAACAATTATCAGAATTGCAAAAAGTAAAAGAACTGCTCAACCATCCGAAAGATGTTTTGAAAGGATTGGAACAATTGCTGGAAGAAAATAATCATTTGCGTTTTCAAGCCGAAAAGATGATGCTGGAAAAAGCACGTGTTGTAAAAGCATCACTGCTGCAAAAAGTAAATGCGGTGAATGGCATTAATATGATAGTGGAGAAAGTAGAAATTCCATCTGCCGATGCGATCAAAAATATTTCGTTTGAAATGAAAAATCATCTAGATAATTTGTTTTTATTTCTCGGTGCTGAGATTGACGGCAAACCACATCTTTCGTTAATACTTTCTGAAAATTTAGTTAAAGACAAGAACTTAAACGCTATCGCCATCATACGAATACTGGCAAAAGAAATACAAGGTGGTGGTGGCGGACAACCATTTTATGCAACTGCAGGAGGAAAAAATTTAGCGGGCTTGCAAAGTGCGTTGGAGAAAGCGAAGGGATTGGTTGCCGGTTAGCCTTAAAAATTTTTTATTGCTAATCCTACATTTATACTAACCGATGAAAGTGTTGTTTTTTTATACGACTTTGAAGTGCCTTCTAGATTAACATATTTAGATCCCTGATCTTCTTTCTTTATGATATCGCCAGCAGATAAATAATATCCGAGCATAAAGAAAAGATCAATCCTTTTATCCAGAGGTGCTGTGCAACCAAAGCCGCCAGAAAATCCCCAAACCAATTCCTTTGCAGGAATTTGCTCATCTCTCACACTCTTTGAAGAATACCCATATGAAGGTATATTACTTATAATATGTACCAAATTACTGAATTGTGCATCAGGGTACATCCCTTTTGTTTCTATCGTACCCTTCTGTTCATTTGTAGCCTTTAATATTAAAGAAGGCTCGATAGCAGCTTGAACAATTAGGCGACACTTATTGGGATTTCCTGAAATAATTTTTAAACCGATTGGAATCGTTAAACTCGTCACATGCATTTTACTGGTGTAGTCAGCTTCTGATAAAAGATAATACAAATAATTGTCCTTATCTACCTTAAGTTCAGAATTCTTAAACGCCCCGTTACAAGTAACAAGTGTAGCAAACTCACGATATTTTAAACCGAAATAGAAAAACGAAATGCCTTTAAGTCGCGTTGAGAAACCCATCCCAATATCTGGTTGTAAGGTAGACTCAATATGTATGGTTTTATCATTTTCAAGATTTTCGTTTTTCAATTTAGTTTGTGCAATACCACCTTCTAAATAAAAATGCCCCTTTTCAATTGAAGCAATATCCTGTGCAAATAAAAAATTAGAGGCTGCAAGAAATATAATGATTATAAAGACGAACTTATGCATAATGAATGTGTCTTATTGTAAGGTTGTATTCCCTAAGTTATTCTAGTTTGACTGCAATCTTAATCTTTTCTTCCCAAAATCAATAACCGCCTTATGTTTCATTAAAATATCACTTTCTATAAATAAATGAGCTTTTCTGCGTTACGTTTCGAAAAGAAATTATCAGTCAGGTAAGTTTTTTAAATCTAAATTATCTTTATCCCTTCCGGTTTTTTTCTTGTTTATTTTAAGATGATAAAGGCTAATGAAATTTATTTTTTCTCCTTCAAAATCCACTTCCTTTCGTGCTGTATAACATTCATTAAAAGCCAGTCCACTTACTCCTGTAATGATGTCGATTCTGTTGGGTGGATACCCTAACTGAACAACATTATCTTCTTTTAAAAAATCATCAATACTAATATCAAGCGCACCAAACCCGAAATCAGTTAAAACATTAACCATTCTTTGAGCGTTTTCAACAACTGGGTTCACCCAAAAGTCGATATCTCCTGTAGTACGCGGAAAACCATGCACAGCTACGGCATAACCTCCAACAACAAGGTACTCCAACTTATGTGCGTTTAATAACTGTATAAATTCTTTGAAATCCTGGCTTAATTCCATTATGGGTTAATTTGATAGTTAAATCTCTTAATTCTTCCAAAGCAGACAACCGTTGCTGTGGTGACTGTGTTAACCAAAATGCAAGATCGCTTGGCTCCTCGCCCAATTTGAATTTACGTACCGACTTTTCCATTTCTTTTATTACTACCTCTCAAAAATATTAAATTTATCCATCTCCTAACAAGCTAATCTTACTCCATCACCTCATCACATAGTCACCTCATCACTTCAGTTTCAAAATCTTCTTTCCAAAATCAATAACCGCTTTATGTTTCATTAAAATATCACTTCCCATAATTCCATCTAATGGTTTCATACCAATCAATTCGTAAGAAGCATTTACAATAGAAAGATCAAGCAAAATCAATGAAGTGTTTTTAAGCACCAATTCGCCCAGCTGCATTTTTTTGATGTTAACAATATGGCTTTCCATACTGTTGGTTCCCAATCCGGTGGAAAGTGCTTCGCTCTTTACAAACTCTTTATCATCTACAAAACGGTGCACACGGTTTTTATCCAGTACTGTTTGTGATGCACCGGTATCTAATACCATCAACGCTGACTTATTATTAATCTTAATTTTAATCAACACATGAAATCCGTGCTCCTGTATGGCGATAATTTTTAAGGGAATAGTTGTATTCATAAAGCGGGCAAATGTAAACAGGTTTGCCTCTTTTCCAATCGAGGGAAAAGTCACAGATTCCTTGTTGCAATTTACCCTTTATGTTTTTATAGTTACTTTTACGATTATTAACTTCCCATAAAAATTGAAACGCCTAGGTTACTTAGCATTAATACTACTGCTGATTTTGCAATCGGGAGGCATATTGCTATTCTACCATTTGCAACAAAGTGCAGTGCGCTATCAAATGCAGGAGGAAATAAGATTAAAGGAAACTGTTTTTGAAAAACTTACACTGTCTAAAACCGAGTTTGATAAGAATAGAATCAATAGTCATGAGGTTTTACTCAATGGAAAAATGTATGACATCAAATCGATTCATTATAATGGATCAAAGGTGACCTTGATTGCATTGAATGACAAAGGCGAGGAAAATATTATTCGAAAAATTAAATCATATCTGGCTCAAAGTAGCCGAAGGCAAACCATACCCGATCATTTTAATAAATTTTTTAGCATCGTTTATTTATTGCCTGTCTACGACCACACTTCATTGAATAGCCAAAACGAACAAACATTTTTCACCTATTATACGGCTGTTATTTTGTCAAGAACGAAGAGCATTACCTCTCCTCCACCCCAATTAGTTTAAGTAAATCCCTTTTTTATTCCTCTGATATTGCAATCCAATTGGAATTGGAATTGCAATGGTATTAATCGTATTTATTTTAACCTATAACTAATTCTATGAATTTTAAAAAATATATCATCCTAATAATTTCTATTAGTTGCTGCCATTTAGCAACTGCACAAACTACTGCAACCGATTCTACCCGAACCATCACATTGAGCGAAACGGTTATATCCGCCAATAAAACAGAAGAATCAAAAAAAACAGTTGCCCAAAAAGTGGAAGTAATATCCTCTAAACAAATTGAAGCATCGAATTCGCAATCAACAGCCGACCTCCTTTCAAACACCGGTTCGTTGTTTGTACAAAAAAGCCAACTAGGCGGTGGTAGTCCTGTTATACGGGGCTTTGAAGCCAGTCGAATTTTACTGGTTATTGACGGTGTAAGAATGAATAATCTTATTTACCGTGCCGGTCATCTACAAAATATTGTAACCACTGATAACAATTCTTTCGACAGGCTCGAAATTTTGTTTGGCCCCTCATCCACCATTTATGGAAGCGATGCATTGGGAGGTGTTATTCACATGTACACCAAAAAACCTCAATTATCATTGGATGGCACAACCTCCAATATCAAAGCAAATGCACTGGTGCGTTATGGAAGTGTTGATAACGAAATGACCGGACATGTGGATTTTAACATCGGCACAAAAAAATTAGCGTCACTCACCTCCTTCACCATTTCAAAGTTTGATGATTTAAAAGGTGGAGAAAACCAAAACCCTTTTTATACCGGTGCATATGGTGAGCGGCCTTATTATGTCGATCGTATTAATGACAAAGATTCAATTGTAAAAAATGACAACCGTTATGTGCAGGTGCAAAGTGGCTACACACAATATGATTTGATGCAAAAGTTTTTGTTTCAACAAAACGAACATTTATCACATGCATTAAATATTCAATTCTCTAACTCAACAGATGTGCCGCGCTACGACAGGTTAACGGATAACCCTACGGGCGGACTTTCTGATACTGCTGCCTTAAATTCGGCCGAATGGTATTACGGACCTCAAAGGCGATTGCTTACTGCTTACGATATGAATTTAAGAAATGAAGCTTCGGTTTTTGAGAACATACATTTTGGATTAAACTATCAGAATGTGGAAGAGAGCCGACACAGCAGAGGCTTTGGCAGCAAATTTCTAACGCACAGAGTGGAAAATGTAAATGTAATTGGTGCCAATCTTGATTTTCAAAAAACTATTGGATCAAACAATATCCGATTTGGTGCTGATATGCAATTGAACATGTTAACGTCCACCGCAACAAGAGAAAATATTGTTTTGGATACCACCGGAAAATGGGACACACGTTATCCTAATGGAGATAACACGATGAACAATTTCGCACTTTATATTTCTCACACCTGGAAAATAAATAATGCGGTTACATTAAATGATGGCTTCAGAATTGGCTATTCCTCTTTGCATTCCACCATCGATGATCCAACCATTTATCCCAACACACTACCGGCCGCACTACCTTACACCACGTTAGATCAAAAAACACCGGTGTACTCAGGCAGCATTGGTTTGATTCATTCACCTACTGATGATTTAAAATTATCGTTATTGGTTTCAACCGGTTTCCGAGTGCCTAATGTAGATGATCTGGCTAAGATATTTACTCCGCCATCGGGCGGAATCATCGTGCCAAATGTTGATTTAAAACCTGAAAAAACCATCAATTACGAAATGGGATTCACAAAAATTTTCAACAATAAAGTGCTTTGGGAGAACACTGTTTATTACACCGATTTTATTGATGTAACAGTGGTCGACAAGTTTACCTATAACGGACAGGATTCCATTATGTATGACGGAACAATGAGCCAGGTGTATGCCAACCAGAATAAAGACAGAGCCTATGTGTATGGATTTTCAACGAGCATATTATCACAAATGAGCGAATACTTCTCGTTCAAGTTAGGATTTGATTACACTTATGGCCGGGTTAAAACTGAGACAGCCGATGCACCGCTTGATCATATTCCACCATTTATGGGTCGGTTGGCTTTTAATTTTACCCACCAAAAATTCGGAGCTGCTCTTTTTGTGAATTACAATGGTTGGAAAAAAATAAAAGATTATGGCCCTGGAGAAGACAACCCGCAATATGCAACACCCGATGGAATGCCTGCATGGATTACGGCTAACTTGCGGTTTTCATACGAAGTGTTTAACCTTCTTTCAATACAAGCGGGTGTTGATAATATATTGGACACTCAATACCGCACCTTTGCAAGTGGTATAAATGCACCCGGCAGAAATGTGTTTGCCGCAGTAAGATTTCATTATTGATTAAAAGATTAGGACGAAAGGCAACATTACTGTTGCCTTTCGTTTTTATTCAAGTTATTATTACAACAGCGTTCCTCGTAGCAGCAAAGCAGCAAAGCTGAAGTAAATAATTAAACCTGTTATATCAACCAGTGTTGCAATAAAAGGTGCGGATGAAGTAGCAGGGTCGGCACCTAATCTTTTTAAAATAAGTGGTAACATCGAACCCATGATGGTTCCCCATAAAACCACTCCACTTACTGATAGGCCAATGGTGATGGCCAGCATGAACCAATGTTCACCATACACATCCGAAAATGTGCTCCATGCTGCAATGCGTGTAAAACCGAGAACGCCTAAAATAATTCCCAGTAAAATTCCGGTCTGTATTTCTCTTCGCATAATGCGCCACCAATCTGCAATGGTTACTTCGCCCAATGCAATGGCACGAATAATTAAAGTAGATGCTTGTGATCCAACATTACCTCCGCTCGAAACAATTAAAGGAATAAATAATGCAAGCACTACTGCTTTGGCAATTTCATGTTCAAAATAGCCCATGGCAGATGCAGTAAATAACTCCC
>JANNXV010000299.1:0-23208 GCA_031409815.1 Bacteroidota bacterium | reverse complement strand
AAATACATCATTAAAGATAAAAATGATGAGATAGATTTTGCTATTATTTTAAAGAAAACCAACATTAAGTCGTTCAGCAATTATCTTAAAGACATAGCATCTGATATTAGTGGAATTGCAAGTGGCGAATTTCACCTTTATGGATTAGCGTCAAAACCATTGTTAACCGGAAACGCTTTTTTACAAAAAGTAAATTTTAAAGTTGATTATTTGAATACTTATTATAGCTTTTCAACTGAGGTTGAGTTAAAAGAAGACTATATTGCTTTTAGCAAAGTAGTAGTTAATGATGTAAAAGGCAATAAGGCACTTGCAAATGGTAAAATATACCATAAAAATTTGCGAAAATTCTATTTTGATATCGATATAAATGCAAATAAAAACCAAGTATTAAATACCAAAGTTCAAGATAACGAACTCTTTTATGGAACCGCATATGCTTCAGGCCGAATAAATATTTCGGGATACCTGGATTATATTAAAATGGACATAGTCTTAAAGTCTGAGAAAGGTACGGTAATAGGAATTCCTTTGAGCAATCCACAAGAAGTTAGCCATAGTAGCTATATCACATTTATTCAAAAGGGGGCAAAAAAGGATTCAATCCAAGCAAAAAAGGTAGATTTAAGTGGAATTGAAATGAACTTTGAAATGGAACTGACAACGGATGCAACCATAAAATTAGAATTTGACCCAAAAATTGGAGACGTTATAGAAGGAACTGGTCATGGTAATATTATTATGAACATTAATCCTTCGGATGGTTTTAGCATGTTTGGTGATTATATAATTGAGAGTGGAAAGTATTTATTTACCTTACAAAATGTACTGAAAAAGGAATTCGCCATTCAAAAGGGTGGATATGTTCGTTGGAGTGGCGATCCATATGATGCCTATATTGACATTGATGCAACCTACAGTAATCTTAAAGCAAGTCTTTACGATTTAATACCAGATTCAACAGCCGGTTATCAAAAATTAGTACCAGTGGTTTTAACATTAAATATTTCAGATAAGCTATTTAATCCGGTTATTAAGTTTGAAATCGAAGTAAAAAATATTGACCCAACCACCGAAACCCTCGTTAAAAGGGTAATTAATACCGATGAAGAAAAATATAAACAAGCAGTTTCGCTTTTAGTTATTAAAAGATTTTCTCCTGCAGAGGAATTTGCCTCTAATGGTCAGAATTTTAACACCAACGAATTGGTTGGAACAAGTGCTTATGAGTTGCTATCGAGGCAATTAAGCAGTTGGGCTTCTCAAATCAATGAAAATGTTAGTGTCGGAGTTAATTATCAGCCTGGCGGAACATTAACAGCAGAAGAGTGGGAAGTAGCCTTAAGCACAAGCCTTTTTAAAAACAGAGTAACCGTTTATGGTAATGTTGGAACCAACACCAACTCAACCACAACTAATAACCAGAATACTTCAAGTCTTGTTGGTGATTTTATAGTAGAAGTTAATGCCAGCGAAGATGGGCGTGTAAAATTAAAGGCCTTTAACCGATCGAATAATAACTCATTAATAAATAATCTTAACTCCCAATATACGCAAGGAATTGGTGTTTTTTATAGAGAAGAATTCAATTCGTGGAGCGAATTGATGCAACGATTTAAAAACAAATTTCGCAAGAAAAAACCCGGTATTGAAACTACCGGGTCGTTGAAATAAAATAAATTTTGTAGCGAAAGGGGGAGTCGAACCCCCGACCTCAGGGTTATGAATCCTGCGCTCTAACCATCTGAGCTACCTCGCCTAATATTAAATTCCCTTTTCGGGAGCGCAAAAATAAAAAAATATGAATAGCTCTGTATTTTAGAATAGAAATAGTAGGATACAGATGGATTGATTCAACTAAAAAAAAAGTTGCATAGTATTCTTTTCATCTTTACCTTTGTCCATAAGGGTATATTTCTGAGATTCACTACTGTTAAGTTGGAATATAGTTATTCTTAATTATACCTTTAATCATGATTTTATTACTGTAAAACTGAAACTATTTAGCCGTATTTAGCAAAGAAATATGAATATTACTCCACTACATAATCTTTAATATTAACTACTAACTGTATGAAAAAAACTACTACTTTTAAAACTGTTTTTTATTCTTTTTTAATCATAATGTTTATTTGCTTAAATGCTGAAAACATTAATGCTCAAATTAGCACTGGGTATGCATTTACCCAAACAACTGAAACTTACACGCCAATAACAGGAGGTACGGTTTTGGGGACAGCAACAGTCGGTGGATCTGGAGCTACTGCTCTTGATGATGTAATTTTCCCCGCGGTTTTGGCATCTGCATGGCCGTTTACTTTTCAGTTTAATTTTTTGCCAGTTTCACAAATATTTGTAAGTAGTAACGGTTTTATCACTTTTGGTACTGTTAGCCCACCGGCTAGTGGTGGTACTTCTGGTTACACACCAATTTCAAACAGTACTGGCGCATCTGCACTATATGATGGTTGTGCAGCAGCTTTTGCACGTAATCTTTCTGGTAATACCGGTACTGGTGCATTAGGCGAGGTACGTTATCAAACAATTGGTGCAGCCCCTAACCGAAAATTTGTGATTCAATTCAAAAACTTTAGGCCTGCTTCCACCGCAAATATTATTAATTTTCAAATAAGATTATGCGAAACCACCAATTGGATTGAATATGTTTATGGTGCTTTTACTATGACTGCTGCAGGTACAGTTCAGGTGGGATTGCGGGGAGCTACAAATGCCGCATTTCTTAACCGGAGTGTGGTATCAGCTACCAATACTTGGGCTACGTCAGTGGCAGGAACTTTAAATACTTCAAGCTGCGCTTATTCAAACACCACCGCTCTATTTCCTGCAAGTGGTTTGGTATACCAATTCGGCCCACCATTATGCCCTGCCCCTTTAAATCTGGCAGCTACCAATGTTACTTCTACTACAGCTGATTTAATTTGGACGGTTATTTCTGGTGGAGGCACTTTTAATGTGGAATATGGCTTAAGTGGATTTACACCAGGTACAGGAACAACCATTTCTAACATTGTTGGAAATTCAGTTTCTATAAGTGGATTGATTGCACAGACTAATTATCAGTTTTACATAAAGCAAAATTGCAGCGGAAGTGGAAATGGATTTAGCGCTGTCAGTGGTCCCAAAAATTTCTCTTCTGGTGGACCTGGTGAAGAATGTTTAACAGCTCCAACAATAAGTGTAGCTAGCAGCTCAGCAAGTGCGGTAAATACTCTTGTTACATCTGGAGTTTCACAAAACGGACCTAATGCACAATGCAGTGATGTTACAGGTAATATCGCTAATGATGATTATTGGATAAAATTTATTGCCCCATCTAATGGTAATGGATTATATATATCTACTACAGCAGGTACTGTTAATGATTGGGTAATGGAACTATGGAATGAATGTCCTAATAATGGTGGTAGTGTGTTGGTATGTGCAGATGATGATATTAGTTCTGGTAGTCAAATGCCCGTCATCTCTCTTTGTCAGAATCAATATGTTGCGGGTCAAGTTTATTATCTAAGAATGTGGACCTATTCAAATGTATTGACAGGAAATATGAATTTGAAAATTTATCAGACGCCAGAATGTGCCATTCCACCTGCAAATGATGCATGTGCTTCTGCGACAAGAATTTACATAAATCCAACGGGAAGCTGCCCAGCTTCAGCAGTTACATCTACCACTAAATATGCAACTGCAAGTGGCGATGCTTCCAATTGTGGTTCTGCATCTACTATTCTTGATTCTTGGATGATATTTAATACAGGTAATTTTGGAGATGTAAATCTTAGTTTTGCTTTAGGTACAGCCAATAATCTAAAGGCTGCTGTGTTTTTTGAGTGCGGGGGTGCTGAAATTGAATGCTATAATGTGGCAGCTGGAAGTCGCACACTTTCAGGCTTAAATCCGGGAGCTGATTATTTGATAAGAGTTTGGTCCGACACATTAGGTAGTCTTGACTGGGGAACTTTTACTGTTTGTTTATCAGATTTATGTCTTGAACCAACAGCAAGTATTGGTGGATCTAAAATTCTTTGTTCAGGTGATACTGCCAGTATTCCAGTTACACTAGGAGGTAGCGGACCTTGGACAATTGTTTACTCTGATGGTTTTACTAACCGTACCGTAACTACATCAATTTCACCATACATGATTGATACTGCACCTAGTGCTACCACATTTTATTCATTGGTAAGTGTTTCAAATCCTACTTGTGCTGGAATAGTTTCTGGCAACTATCTTATCAATGTAATTCCTAAACCTTCAATTAGCAACATTACACCTTTAAGTGGGCCTATTGGTACTAATGTAACTATTAATGGAAATAATCTTTCTAATGTTAGTTTGGTAGGATTTAATAATGTAACTAGTTCTGCTTTTTCAATTACAAATAACAATCAAATTAAGGTTAACGTGCCTTTGGGGACTACTTCAGGACCTATTTCTTTAGTAAATTTGGGGTGTACTGTCTATGGCACTTCTCCTTTTTCTGTTACAGGAGGTAATGTTAATATTTCTGTGAGAGCATTTATTGAAGGATATTATCAAGGTGGTGTAATGCCAGCAATATTAGACCCTGTTAATAAACCAAATGTGTGTGATACATTAGAATTACAATTATATTCTTCTGTTGCGCCTTTTAATTTTGTAATGAGTAGAAAAGCAGAATTAAGTATCACTGGTGCGGCAATTTTTTCATTTCCATCATCTATTGTTGGTCAATCGTATTATTTGGCTTTGAAACACAGGAATTCACTCGAAACATGGAGTAAGGATTTCAAGTCAATTCCATCGACTGGTATCTTTTATAATTTCTCTCAATAATCTAAAAGGCTTCTATTTTTAATTGCATGCAATTGTTTTATTATAAAGTAATTCGAACTTTAGTTTTAGGTTATTAAATGTAAGCCCATGATTTAAATTGATTCACCTTAAATAATATTAATAACATACATAGGCAATTATATTTGCTTGTATGCCAATAGTTGTTGTATCTTTAATTAGAATATTTTACTTTTTTGGTTAATATTCGCATATATATAATTGCTCCAAAACAATAAATTAATATAATATCTAATGAAACAAATTATTAAATCAAATTACTTGATAGCAGGTATAATTGTTATCTGCCTTTCAATAGCCTTTACAAAAGTAAATGCACAAGTCAATTCCTATTCGTTTGTTCAATCAGCAGGAACTTACACTGCAATTAGTGGCGGAACTGTTATTGCAACAGCAACTGACAGTTCGGGAAATGGATCGCTTGATAATATCATTTATGATTTACCTGCTGGAACCATTCCTTTTTCTTTTAATTTTGATAATGTTGGATATACTGGTTGCAAGATAAGTACTAACGGATTTATCACTTTTGGAGCAACCGCCCCAGCAATAAGTGGATCCACAACTGGATATACACCTTTATCTGCTGTTACTGCTTATTCTGGTGCTATTTCTATTTTAGGAAGAAATTTAAATTCGTATTTTATTCCTGGCAATGCAGCGCAGACAGGAGAACTTCGCTATCAAACTTTAGGGGCAGCTCCAAACAGAACATTTGTTATTCAATTCAAAAATTTTAAAAATGCCACAACTGGAAATACTTATGGTTCAGTTTTAAATCTACAGATTCGACTAACTGAAACTACTAATGTTATAAATATGGTTTATAGTTGTAGTGGGTCTTTTGGATCGAGTCCTTCCCAGGTCGGTTTAAGAGGTGCTAATAATACTTTTCCAACTAACATCAAGAACCGTTCTGTGGTAAATGGAACTAATATTTGGTTAACATCGATTGCTGGAGTAGCCAATAATTCTACCTGTGAATTTATTACCGGAAATATACCACCTTTAGGTTTAACTTATACGTTTAGTCCATTAGCTTGCCCAGCATCTCAAAATTTGGGAGTTGCCAATGTTACACAAACAACTGCTCAATTAACATGGACATCGTCAGGAGGTGGAGGTACTTTTAAAGTCGAGTATGGTCTGTCTGGTTTTGCACCTGGAACAGGAACTGTAATAAACAACGCTGTTTCTCCTCAACCAATTTCTGGTCTTGTTGCTTCAACGAATTATCAGTTTTATGTTCAGCAGAATTGCGGTGCTAGTGGAAATAGCAGCAATGCAGGTCCATATTCTTTTCAGACAGGTGGACCTGGTGAAGATTGTGCATCAGCAATTTTAGTAACTGTTAAAGCAAACCTTGGTGCTTGTGGCTATTCTGTAGTTACTTCAGGTGTTTCACAAAATGGTATTAATGCCATCTGTTCTGATGCCACAGGAAATGTGCCTAATGATGATCGTTGGTTAAAATTTGTTGCTCCAGCAAACGGCAAAAAAATTGTAATATTTACCACAGCTGGTACAGTTAACGATTGGGTAATGCAGGTTTGGAAGTCGTGCAGTGGTAATTCGTCAGATGTAATTAAGTGTGCTGATGACGATAATGCTTTTATGCCGCAAATTACACTTTGTCAAAATGAATATGTTCCAGGTCAAACTTACTACATTCGTGCATGGACCTATAGCCCTCCAGCTGTTGGCACAATGAATTTATGCATTTATGAGGATACACCTTGCCCTGTTCCACCATCAAATGACGAGTGTAATGTTGCAACATTGCTATCTGTGAACCAAAGTGGGGCCTGCCCAGGTAATGCAGCCACATTTACCACTTTAGACGCAACACCAAGTGGGAATATTGCTAGCTGTGATGCATCAACAAATCAGCGCGATGTTTGGTTTGTTTTTAATACTGATATCTATGGTGATATTAAAATAACCTTTTCATTAATTTCTGCTACAAATTTAAAAGCGCAATTATATTTTGATTGTAATGGCGGTGAATTATATTGTTGGAATCCAGCTGACGGACTCAGTAAGACAATGACCGGTTTGAACCCAAATGCTGATTATATTCTAAGAGTTTGGTCTGACTCTATTGGGCCAGGTTCATTTACAGTTTGTATGTCAGATGCTTGTTCAAATCCAACTGCTACATTAACGGGTACTCAATCAATTTGCCCGGGTGGAACTGCCCAAATGTATGTAGATTTTACAGGTTCTGCTCCATACTCTTTTAGTTATACTGATGGTACTACAACTGTACCTGTTGTAACATCAAATACACCTTATTCCCTATTGGTTAGCCCTTCATCAAATAAAACCTATTCATTGTTGAGTATGAGTGATGCAACCTGTGCGGGAAGTGTAAGTGGAACGGCTGTTGTTACAGTAGCTACTCCACCAACAGTTACTTTAGCCAATTTTACTCCTATTTGTTCTAATAATGGATTAATTGCCTTGTCTGGAGGTTCTCCGATTGGAGGTCTTTATAGCGGAACAGGTGTAACAGGAGGGACATTTAATCCAACAGTTGGAACTCAAACCATAACCTACACTGTTAATTTCGGAATTGGCTGCAACCGTAGTGCCTCTAAAGTATATACAGTTAATACAGCACCCACTGTTTCGTTATTAGCTTTTACTCCAATTTGTAGTAATTCAGGACTTCAAACATTATCTGGTGGTTCTCCAGCTGGAGGCATTTTTACTGGTACAGGTGTAAGCGCTGGCAAGTTTAATCCAGCAAGTGGATCTCAATCTATTACTTATACTTATACTTCCGCCAATAATTGTGTTAACAGTGCAAGCCAATTCATAGTTGTTAATACTGCTCCAATTGTATTTTTAAGCGCTTTTAATCCTGTATGTTCTAATGCTGGACTTCAGGTATTAAGTGGTGGATTTCCTGCAGGTGGAATCTACAGTGGAACGGGCGTAAGCACTGGTAATTTTAATCCAACAGTTGGTTCACAAAATATTACATATAATTATTCAGATGCTAACGGTTGTTCAGGTTCTGCTAATCAATTATTTACAGTTAACACTGCACCTAATGTTACTTTAGCTGCATTTACTCCCGTTTGTTCTAATGCCGGACTTCAAACTTTAACGGGTGGATTGCCTGCTGGTGGAACCTACAGTGGAACTGGTGTTAGTGGAGGTAGTTTTAATCCTTTGGTTGGAACTCAAACTATAACCTATAATTATACCAATGCTAATTCATGCACCGGCTCTGCTTCGCAATTGTTTACAGTTAACACTGCACCTAATGTTACTTTAGCTGCATTTACTCCCGTTTGTTCCAATGCCGGACTTCAAACTTTAACGGGTGGATTGCCTGCGGGTGGAACCTACAGTGGAACAGGTGTAAGCGCTGGTAATTTTAATCCAACAGTTGGTTCACAAAATATTACTTATAATTATTCAGATGCTAACGGTTGTTCAGGTTCTGCTACAAGATTATTTACTGTTAACACTATTCCAATTGTCACTCTTGGATCATATACTTCTGTCTGTACAAATACAACTCCTTTCGCCTTAACTGGCGGTTCACCAGCAGGTGGAACCTATAGTGGTACTGGTGTGTCGGGAGGAAATTTTTCACCAGGTGTTGCAGGCGCAGGTACATTTGTTATTACATACACTTATACTAATGCCTCAGGTTGTACTGCTGCTGCCATTTCTTCTATTACGGTAAATGTCTGCGGTGGTTGTGCTAATCCGCCAACAGCATTTGCTGGTGTTGACAAAAGCAGTTGTGGAACATCTGGAGTTGCTGTTACCGGAACCAGAGGTGGTGCCGCTACATCTTCATCATGGAGCAGTACAGGAACCGGAAGTTTCAATCCGAATAACACCGCATTAGCGATAACTTATATACCTACGTCTGTTGATGTAGCCACAGGTTTTGTGAAATTGATTCTTACTACCGATGATCCCGATGGTGCAGGACCATGCAATGCAGCAATTGATACCATGATTATTACAATTACTGCCGGGCCTTCAACCGGTTCAATTACCGGTTCAACCGGTGTATGTGTTCCTGTAAATGGTCAACCTTATAATGTTGTAGCTCAGTCAGGTGTAACTTTTACATGGACTGTACCCGCAAATGTTTCGATTACATCCGGTCAGGGAACAAATTCAATTAGCAGTAACTGGCCAGCAAATGCATCGAATGGTACTGTATGTGTTACAGCCACAAATTCGTGTGGCAGTAGTTTACCAACCTGCAAAACAGTAACAAAACGAACAACAATGCCTGGCACTGTTGGAGTTATTACAGGTTCTACAAATGGATGTAATGGAGAAACTAAAGTTTATACAGTACGTAAATTAGCAACCGCTGATTTTTATATTTGGACTCCACCCATTGGTGCAACCATAAATGGTTCATCAGCTCCATTTAATACAGTTGATACAATTGTGTCGGTAACCTTTACTGCAGCATTTCCATCAGTTGGTGATACCTTAAGAGTTGTTGCAGGAAATTGTGTTGGTACAAGTGCAACCGAACGTAAATTAAAAATAAATAAGAACCTGCCAGCAACACCTGGAACTGTTTCTGGATTAACTACAGGTTTATGCAATCAATCCAATGTTCCTTATTCAATAGTTGCAGTTACAGGTGCAACAAGTTACACCTGGTCTACTGCAATAGTTGGAGCTAGTATTAACGGATTACCATCACCTGTTACAACCACTGTTCCAAATATTGTTATGAGTTTTGGGACCTTTACAACAGGAAGCCTGATTGTTAAAGCAAATAATGGTTGTGGTAGTAGTGGTAACCGAACACGTACATTAAGTGCAAGACCTGCCACTCCTGGAGTAATTTCTGGTTTGGCTACAGTTTGTGCAAATGCAAATGGTGTTGCTTATTCAATAGCACCAGTTGTAAACGCCACTTCGTATACTTGGACCCCACCTTCAGGTGCCACTATTGCAACTGGACAAGGAGCAACCAATGTTACAGTTAACTACGGTGCTACAACTGGAGTAGCGAATTTAATTGTTAGAGCAAATGGCATTGTTTGTGGTAATTCGGCTAATCGTAGTCTTGCTATTACCAGAAACTTATGTCCTAGGATTGAAGACGGATTAATTACTTCAGAGAATTTTATGTTGAATGTATTTCCTAATCCTACTCATTCTACAATCAAGGTTCAGTTTAATGCAATGGCTGTGAGTGATTATAAGATTTGGATGACTGATATTGCAGGTAGGGTGGTGTTAAATGATGCAATAAATGGAGTAGCTGGTGAAAACAATTTTGAGTTGAACCTTAACTCAATAGCAAGCGGTGTATACACTCTGATACTACAATCAAATAAAGAAACAAATCAAATCAAAATTTTTAAGGATTAACGATAATTTAATTCAGTAAAAAAAGCTTCCTGCATTACACAGGAAGTTTTTTTTAGAGTGCTAATTAATTCCAGCATTCAAACCGGCTATCCAGCCCGTTGTAAAATAAATAAATAAAAAGCGGTTTCAAATATTATTTGAAACCGCTTTTTATTTATTCAATATACTGATTTTATTCTCTGGTGCTAGCTTCTTTTTTTGGATCGTTTGTGGATTTATTCATTTTACTCTTATCCATATTACTTGGCATCATCATTCCATTCATATCCATACAATCTCCGTTTTTCATCATCATCTTCTTCCCATCCGCCATCATGCATTCACCTTTCATTGATACACTTGTGCCATTGCCCATTTTCATATCTTTGGTCATTGGCATTGTTTTGCCACCCATCATCATCATCATCTTTCCGTCTTTCATCATCACGCAATCCTTCATGTCGTGATGCATGTCACTTTGATGTGAGGCCGGATGAGTCTGGTCAGTAGTATTGGTTTTGGTAGCAGCCTTTTCTGCTTGCGCAAACACTCCCATTGTAAATAGCAGTGCTACGAATAATGTTACTGATTTTTTCATGTTTTTTTTGTTTTTTAAAGTTGAACGGTAAAACTAATCAGCAAATGACCGTTTGGCAAGTTAAAAACAGCCAGTTTTCAACAGGTTTTTTTAATAACTTAGTCCATCTTTGAAGCATTCAAACCGGCTATCCAGCCAGTTGTCCATGCTGCCTGAAAATTAAAACCTCCTGTAATTCCATCTATATTCAAAACCTCACCGGCAAAAAAGAGTCCTTTTACTTTTAAACTTTCCATGGTTTGCAGATTTACTTCTTTTAGGTCAATACCTCCGCAAGTAACAAACTCTTCTTTATAGGTTGTTTTTCCATTGCTAACTAAATTCATTGCTGTTAGAAGTTGTACCAATTTATTGATTTTAGATTTACTTAAATCAGAAATATTTTCCTTTTCTGTAATACCTGCCATTGTAACTAATCTTTCCCACAACCTTTGTGGTAAACCAAAAAATGAATTGGAAAGAATTTTTTTTGTTGGACTAGTTGATTTTAATTCCCCAAAAAAGTTTTCAATTTTCTTAACATCATAATCGGAAAGCCAGTTTATATGCAGATTAGCAGAATAATTATTTTCGTTTAGCCATCGAGCAGCCCATGCCGACAATTTAATAGCAGCCGGACCACTTATTCCCCAATGAGTAATTAGGAGTGGACCTATTTCTTGCAATTTACTTCCGCTAATTCTGATTGTACCGTTTGAAACTGAAACACCTTCTAAACCTTTTAGAGGAGAATCAGGAATATTAAATGTAAACAAGGAAGCAACAGGCGGAATAATAGTGTGACCTAATGCTGAAATAAAATCAAAACTCTTTAATTGAGGATAGCCCCCAGTTGTAATAATTACTTTCTCGAACTTTAATTCAGTTTCATTATTAAAATTTAACTCAAATAAATCTGCAGTTGAATAGTTGATTTTTTTAAGATCATGATTTAATTTTAATTTTATTTTCAATTGCTCAGTTTCATTCATCAGACAATCAATAATGGTTTGCGAGTTATCCGTTATGGGAAACATTCTTCCATCATCCTCCTCCTTAAGTTTTACACCTTTCTCCACAAACCAATCAATCGTATGTTGCACATTAAATCTTGAAAACGAACCTATCAATTCTTTTTGTCCGCGAGGGTAATAGTTCGTGAGTTTCTTGAAATCAAAACAAGCATGTGTTACATTGCATCTACCACCGCCCGATACTCTTACTTTTGATAAAACCTTGGATGACTTTTCAAATATGGTGACTTGACAATTTGGGTTGTCGGAAGCACATTTAATAGCGGCAAAAAAACCGGCAGCACCACCACCTACAACTGCAATCTGATTATGGTTTGAATAGTCCAGTTTTAAAATGTTTGATTATTGTAAATACTAATTATATAAACTATTCAATAAAGTGTTTTTGATTTAAGGTCAGATTTTCGGTGTTCCAAACAATTCTTTTTTCGAAAAGGTGTTTTCTCGATTTGCAATCGTGCACAGGGCAAATCTTACAGGGAATTTGTTGGCAGGGATCTGTATGAACAAAAACTTCCACTTTATTATTAAAGGTGCTATTTAATTCTGCTTCCAACGCTTTAATTTCATCGTGAACATTATCAAGTGTTTCATAGTAGGGCAAAGTCATGTGGCAATCCACATGTAATAATTCGCCAAATTTTTGAATGCGCATGTTATGAATATCAATCCAGGTGTTTCTTTTAATGTTCTCAAGAACAATTGAAATTCTATTTACCACTTCAGGATCTGCTTTGTCCATTAAATGGTCTAGTGATATTTTTACAATTCGAAACCCATTTACAAGAATATGCAAGGCTAATAATATGGCAAGTGCACTGTCAATCCATAGCCATCCTGTTATATGATATAATATTAATCCTACCACAATACCCACACTTGTTATCGCGTCAACTAGTAAATGTTGACCATCAGCTTTTAACGTAAAAGAATTTAATCTACTTCCCTCACGTTTTAAAAATGTTCCCATAAAATAAAGCATGATTGAACTAGTTGCTATAAGTAATAGACCATAATCAATATGGTTCACTATAACTCCATACATTAAGCTATTAATTGATCTGAGAATAATAAATACACCCGTAGCAAATATCAAAGCTCCTTCAAATCCTGCTGCAACATATTCTATTTTTCCATGCCCATATGGATGATCATTATCCTTATTTTTCGATCCGTACTGAACGCTGAATAATGCAAACGATGTTGCTGCAATGTTAACCAATGACTCCAAAGCATCTGATAAAATTGCATTGGAAAGCGTAATAAAATAAGCAGCGAATTTTATCAGCATTATAAGTATTGATAAAACCAATACTATGCGTAATGCCCTTTTTTTAAGTCGGGTTGAGTCACTCAAGACATCCATCAATTTGTTGTTTTAGCTTCTGCAACCAATTAAACTGTCGATAGAGTATATATCTAATTCAGTAGGTAGTAATAAAAGCAAAATCAGAAGTAATAAACGTGGCAAAATATATTGCATATCCCACATTGAATTGATTAACGAAAATCCAATGGAAACAATGAGTAAGTCAATTCCTAAAAGATAATAGGCTTCATATCTAAACAAACCTGCTATCAGTAAGAAGCCACCAATTAATTCGATAAATGAAGTTGTATAAGCAGTTAATGAAACCAAAAAATCCGGAAACTTTAGTTTCTTATAAGAAGGTGCAATTGCTATTATGACATTATGGATTTTGATTTTAAAAATTTTTTCATAACCTTGAAAAAAAAACAATATACCCAAAATAATTCTGGCAAATAGAACAGCAACTGAAGCCGGAGCAAAGTATATTTCAATCATAATGGTTCGTTGTTTTGAAGCTATTTGCTTTGAAATATATTAATATTGAATGTTTATTTAATTGCAGATTCTTTCTGATAGTCTTCCCATTTTTTTGTTTTATAAATATCTTCTCCGAAATATTTAAGCACAAGCATTAATTGCTCAGGCGTTTGAAAACCAGGCAATGGACTCAACATATTAAACTGCTCATCTAAAAATATAAAAGTCGGGTAGCTCATTTGGCCATTCATCAGCGAAACAGCTAACTCATTTGATTTGTTTTCGGGTTTGTAAACAAAATCAGTTCCTTTAAAATGAATGGTGTCATGTGTTTCTGCATTAAGTTTTACAGCGTAATATTTTTCGTTCATATACTTAAAAACTGTAGAATCCCTGAATGTGCTTGCATCCATTTTCTTACACCACCCACACCAATTGGTATAGGAATCAATAAATACTTTTTTGGGTGCAGTGGTACCTTTGGCCACCGCTTCTTCAAAACCCAGCCAATGAATTGGAGCATTTTTATCTTCTACTTGAGCGGAACAAGAATTTGCTGTAGCAATGAATCCCAAAGCTATTGTAGCAATACTTAATTTTAAGATAGATTTCATAGGTCAAAGATAATGTATTGGTTAAATATTTTAAATTTTGAGAGATATAATACTATCAGTTTTTTTTAAACACTTAAAAATAATTTATTAGTTGTAGTTAATAATTGACGGCTTATTAATTTCAAAATCAGTTAAGTTGTAATAGTATGTTTTATAACGGTTTACTTTAACTAGGTTATTCCCACTTCCCGGTATCAGAGGATAAAATGAAAAGGATAGTTGCAGTGCACTTAAAAGCAGGTAGTCGTTCTTTATTAATACCCCTAATGAAAATTGTGAATACAGTCTGCTGTTTTGAAAACCATTTTCTTGGTCGGCAAGCATCGCCATTGTGCAATTGAAAAAGGGACCAAATCTAAAACCAATAATGCTCCAAGGTGCATAGGCCTGTGTTTGAATAAAAATTAATAGTCGATGAATACCTGAAATCTCATCATTATTAAACCCCCTGATTCCATTGTCAGTAGTTAATTTTAACTTTTCAAGTGGGAAGCGCGAAATACCAAATGTCATTTGTGGTTTAATAAATTGCCTGAATCTCCATTTCCCAACTTCGATTAATCTGGTAAAGTAATTTAGTTCAGCAATTATTACACCTTGTTCAAATTTTGATTTATTTAAAAAGGTGCAGTACTCAAAATTGCTGCTCAAATAGCCCCAGGAAAAATAATTTCCCCACGATGCACGTGCTCCAAAATACCATTGATTATTGCTAAACCTATGACGATAGCCACTGGTTATTCCAAATGCTTTGCCTATAGGTATATCTTCAGTAATTCCAAAGTTAAATATGTATTGGTCGGTTCTGTACTTACGTGTTGAAATACCGATTCCTGCAAGGTAAAACTGCGTATCAAGATTTAAATCAAGTGTGTCAGATTGTTTATCCAATTGATTGTTGAAATGATTATCACCATAACGAGCTGAGAGAATTAAATTGGTTGTACGATTATTTTCTGAGTTCCCTTTAAAAATTTGGAAAGCTCTTCCAATCCAATAGTCCTGATTGAAAGTTTTAAATTTTAGAAAAATATTTAGTGAGTCATTATATCCTATGGAATCATGAAGCGAATTCCAAGTAAAATAACTTCCGCCAGCCCATTTGGTTAATGGCGAGTAGAATGAGCGCTGTATGTCTAGTATTGATGTTTCGAATTTACCAGGCTCCTTAATATAGTTAAATCCTAATGTAATATAAGTATTTTTTATATTAGGCACAATGTATTTTGTACTACTAAAATTTCTGCCAGTGTTATATCGCCATTTGTAATTGTATTCAAACAGATGTCCTGTACCACCAACATTTCTATCAGTTACATTTAGCACTAATTGATCTGGAGAAGCACCCGCACGCATAGTTATACTCCAAGTATCTAAAACTCTAATAAAAATGTCTACTGAATCTGTACCATGTCCTGCTATGGCGGTCTTAATGACAACATCCCTTACATATCGTTGCTTTCGAATTAAACGTTCGGATTCCTTCACCTTTATTGAATCAAGTAAATCATTTTTCTTGATGAGCAATAAATTCTTAATGGCAAGCCGCTGCGTTGTCAGGTGTAATAAGTTGCCAGATTTTTGTGCAAAGCCATGTGGAGTTCTGCTGCTGTCATTAAGACTGTAACCAAATGGATCAAGTGTTGTAATTACAATATCACGAATAATTTTTTTTTCGAAGGCATTAAAGTAAATGGATCTTTCACCCATTTTTTCTTTTTTTTTGGTTTTCGGTTTTGGGGGTGTGTTTATTGGTTTCAACAAGGGAATTGGTACTATTGGTTTGAAAAATGCATGGTGCAAAAATTTTGTAAACTTATTTTTGTGAGAGAACGTTTCTATGTCCTTGTAAAATTTGGCCGAATCTGGTTGTTGTAATTGTTGGGCGTAAGTGCACTGATGACCTTGAAAAATGATGAAAAGAAAGAATAGGGTTCTTTTTTTCTTCGAATTCATTATTTTGGTATAAAATCCAATGGTGTGGTAATTAATCAGGTTTTGCAACTCCCTTAAATTGTTTCATTATTCTATCAGATAAGTTTTTACGTTGCGTATAATCCACTTCCTCACCCAATAAAAATCCATATGGTTGCAATCCTTCTACATTATCGCAAACCACTTTAATCATTCCGGTTAAGGGAATACATAAAACCATTCCTGGAATTCCCCAAATCAAAGCACTGGCAACCAAACCTATTGTTGCTGCCAATGGGTTAATACTAACACTGCTACCAACAACATATGGTGTAATAAAGTTGTTGTCAAGAAATTGAACAAATACGCAAACTCCAGCCACTCCTATAGCATAACCAATTTCGTCTTTCGTAATCAATGCCATTATTATTGGCAATATACTACCAATTAGAACACCTATATAGGGAATAATATTTAGTATGGCGGCTATCACCGCAAATAGAATAGCATGTTTAATACCTAGTAATAGAAAGCCGATTGAACTTAAGATGGAAAGAATAATAATATCAAAGAAAATTCCTTTTAAATATTTTTGAGAAACCATGGAGACCTTTTTAAGCACATTCAAAGCTTGTTCAGGGTTTTCACCTTTGAAAACTAAAACAATAAACTGTTTAAATTTTTCTCTGTAATAAGTTAAAAAGAAAATGTAAATTGGAATTAGTGCAAGGCTGGCAAGAAAAGTACCTGTTGCAGAAAAAATATTCATTACAATATCAGGTCCAGAATTAGCCTGCTCCTTAATTTTCATATTAATCCAGTCTTTCTGTTCACGTTTGCTGATGTTGAAATTTTCCCGTACAAATCTAAATATGGTGTCAAGTTTATCGTTTACTTTTTGCTGAAGCGTGGGCCAGTCATCGGCAAAACTTAAAACCTGATAGTAGAAGAAATATAATAAACAACCGAAGATTGCAATAGCTAAGAGCAGACTAACAACAATAGCCAATGGTTTTGGGAAACGCCATTGTTCCAGTTTTTGGGATACTGGCAGTAAAAGAAATGTAAAGAATAAAGCAATGGTGAGCGGAACCAATAGGTCTTTCGCGAAAATTAAAATGGAGGTAATTACTATAAGCAACAATAATTTTACTGTTATTCGAAAGTAATAGGGTTGTGTTTCGAGCATTTAATTACATTTTAGCAATTAATTTTTTTCTATTATCAATTGCAAAGTAAGAGTAAAATTTAGAAGTAAATTTTTTAAACTAAGTTATGACCATTAACAACTTGAAGCAATTGAAGTAAACCATTACCATGCACTAATACATAACATTAAAATTGTTACAATCCTTCAATTTGTTTTCCCTTGGGATATTTAACGGTAAAACCTAAACGCAATTTCTTGGTTTCGTTAGGCTGAAGTTTCAATTTCCATTTTACGGTTCCTGTTTCGGCATTCAGTTCCCCATTACTTAGTTCATCTGATTTAACTTCAATCTCTTTGTTTTGTGAAATAGGTAGCTGATCCTGTAATAAAATTTCAGTAGCAGCATTTTTTGTGTTTCGAATAGTTATCTCATACATAAATGAACGCTCTTTATTATTCCCAAATAATTTGGTACTACTAAACTCTTTTAGTTTTTCACGTTTTATATTAATTCGTTTATCGCGACCAAGCGAAACAGACAATGTATCTTCTGTTTCTGATGGATTAATAAATGACTCACCAACAAAGGCATCATCAAAATATACATTGGCAGCACCAGGTGTTAAACTTAAATTTTCCCATCCGGTTAGTCGAGCTGTTAGAAAGGCATCACCATCTAATTTAGGAGTTGATTCATAAGTATAAATAGCCGGTAAATTAAATGATTGAATATCTATCTGATATTCCTCTCCATCAGAAGGAATGGAGTAGGGGATACTAATTTCAAAATCACTGCTTAATTGATTTTGATTCATTTGCACGGGTATGGATGACATAGCTACATCTTCGGCCACTGACTGACCTACAGCAACTGCTCTAGTTGATTCGTTTTGTTTTGAAGCAGCCGCAGGAGCAGGAGATTTATACATTAAATAAGCAGGTTGTGGTTCATAAAATTTAATAAACCACGTAGAGAGTTCAGGCTTAACACCACCTTGCTGTGGATTACCTGTAGATAGTTTCAACCTAACATTTTTCCAGTCTTCACCGGTATTATTACTTGCTTTCGCTTTATAAACTAGTTCAATGGGACTATTAATATCCTTTGAGCGAATATCATAAAAGGGATACCAAGTGGCATTTGATCCAATCAAGTAACTCAAATCAAAACTTGCAATTGTTTTTGATTTCACTAAAACGTTTACCACAATGCTTCCGGAAGGCTGCATGCTCTTGCTATTTAAAGTAGCCAGTTGATTTTTTATCTTTTCAATTTGTTCCTTCTGCTTTTTTTCTTTCAGGCTATTGTCTAAAAGTTTGTCTTTTAGGTCGGCAAGTTTCTTACTAAAATAATCAATCACGGCTTGTAATTGTGTTGCATTAACACCCACATTGGCACCACCAATTGATTTATTGCTAAGCAAAATGTTTTGTTGTTCCTGCAGCACATTGGTGGTGTTGAGTGTTTGCTGATACTTGTAGTTTAAAGTATCAAGTTGCGCTTCTAATTCAACCACTTCTTTGGTTTTAATTTTATCTTTCAAATAGTTTTGCTTGAAAGAAACATTCAACATAGTAGCGTCTCCCATTCCTTTCACGCTTATACTTTGCGGATTAATATAGGGCGATAGTCCGTCAAAAACCAATTCGAAGTTGCCGGGATTTAAGCTCATTTTTGCTGATCTATTCAGCATTGCACCGTTCTGATACAGTTTAACTTCTTTGATTTCGGTGTTGCTAATAAATTTAGTTTCCTGACTAAAAACTGAACTTGCGAAAAGAAGTGTAATTAATAATGCTGATATTGTTTTCATACGTAATTTATAAATGGTGAATTTGTTTGACATCAAAATTAGTTTGTAAATACATAGTAGATGATCGAATGAACCATTTTCCATAAATCATAATCTGCTAATTATAGCGGCTCACAGAGATTTTTTGTTTTTGAACAACTTATGTATTTAGATCTTGTTTATATATATTTGATAAAATTTAAACAGAAATGTCAGAATATTCAATTTCTGAATTAGAAAGTTTATCAGGAATCAAGGCACATACCATCAGAATTTGGGAGCAGCGTTACAATGGGTTGAAGCCAAAACGAACACCCGGAAACACGCGCTATTATGACGACAACCAATTACGAAAACTGCTAAATATTGCAAATCTTTCGCAAGCTGGAATGAAAGCTTCTGAGCTTTTCGCCTTTTCTGATAAAGAATTAAATGATTTGCTTGATAAACAGATTGAGCAAAACAAATCAGCCAATCTTAATATTGAATATTTTATTTCTCAAATGATATTGGCAGGAATGACCTATGATGAAGCTGGTTTTGATAAGTGTTTTTCAGCCTGTCTTGTTTACTTTGGGATGAAGCGTGCTTACAGTGAAGTAATTTACCCTATGCTGGTACGTATTGGTTTGATGTGGGGCAAGGATGATATTTGTCCGGCTCAGGAACATTTTATTTCAAACCTAATCAGGCAAAAACTTATGTCGGCTATTGATGGACTGCCAATTAATCAAAGTAGCAAAAAATGTTGGCTTTTGTATTTACCGGAGGATGAAGATCACGATATAGGTTTGCTCTTTTCCCATTATTTAATTCGCTTATCAGGACAAAAAACAGTTTATTTAGGTAGTAAAGTTCCTTTGGATTCATTAAAACAAGTAGCTTTAAACATTAAATTTTCTGATGTGCTTTTCTTTTTTGTGAAAAACCAAGGGTTAAATGAGGCAGAGGGGCATTTGAAAGAAATAAATAAGATATTTAAAGCCTCAAAAATTCATTTAACAGGCAACAAAAAATTAATAGAACAATTAAAGTTAACAAGTAATATGGATTGGATTAAATCGGTTATTCAATTAGAGCAAAACTATTTGCTTTGATTTTTGTTTGTTTAATTAAATTCTAATAAATATAAACACCTCATGTCATTAAAAACAGCAGTAATTGGTTCAGGTTTTGCCGGTTTAAGTGCTGCAAATTATTTGGCAAAAGCAGGTTGTGAGGTTCATGTTTTTGAAAAAAATCAAACTGCAGGCGGACGAGCCCGACAATTGATAACCGACAATGGTTATATGTTTGATATGGGCCCCAGTTGGTATTGGATGCCTGATGTGTTTGAACGATTTTTTAATGATTTTGGATATTCGGTAAGTGATTTTTATGATTTAAAATTGCTTGACCCGCAATATTCTATTATTTATGTGAAGAAGGAGGTAATGAATATTCCTTCAGACTTTGATGCACTCTGCAATCTTTTTGAGAGTATTGAAAAAGGGAGTGCTGCCAAATTGATTTTGTTTTTGAAAGAAGCAGAGTTTAAATATAAAACAGGAGTTGAGAATCTTGTTTACAAACCATCTTTATCATTAACTGAATTTGCTGATTTAGATTTGGCAAAAGGGATTTTTAGATTGCAGGTTTTTTCTTCCTTTAGTAAGCATGTGAGAAAGTACTTTTCAAACAAGAAATTAATTGCTTTAATGGAGTTTCCTGTATTATTCCTTGGCGCTTCACCAGAAGATACACCCGCACTCTATAGCTTAATGAATTATGCCGGTTTGAAATTGGGAACCTGGTATCCCAAAGGTGGTTTTGGAAAAGTTATTGATGGAATGAAATCGGTAGCTGAAAGAAACGGTGTTAGGTTTCATTTTAATGCCCCGGTTGATAAGATTGAAATAAACAATTCACATGTAGATCATTTAGTGGTTAATGGTATAAAGATGCCATTTGATGCTGTTATCGCAGCAGCTGATTATCATCATGTAGAACAAAAATTAATATCTGCTGAATACAGAAATTATTCAGCTAAGTATTGGGACCGTAAAACATTTGCCCCATCAAGTCTTATCTATTATCTTGGAATAACAAAAAGAGTGGATAAACTCCATCATCATAATCTGTTTTTTGATGCTGATTTAACGGTTCATGCTAAAGAAATTTATAAAGACCCATCGTGGCCAAGTGATCCTTTATTTTATGTATGCTGTCCATCTAAATCTGACGATAGTGTAGCGCCTGATGGTCATGAAAATTTGTTTCTCTTAATGCCAATTGCTCCGGGCTTAGGTGATGATGATGTTACCTGCGAAAAGTATTTTAATATAATGATGGAGCGATTAAATGGATATATTGGAGAAAATTTAATTCCATATATAGATTATAAAAAGAGTTATTGCGTTTCAGACTTTACCTTAGACTATAATGCTTTTAAGGGAAATGCTTATGGTCTTGCAAATACCTTGCGTCAAACCGCATTCTTAAAACCAAAATTGGTAAATAAAAAAGTTCAAAATTTATTTTATGCGGGCCAACTTACAGTTCCCGGTCCTGGAGTTCCTCCTTCTATTATTTCAGGCAAAGTAGCAAGTAATCAATTACTAAAATATTTTAAATCAATAACAAATGAAGTTGCTGTTTGACAAAGTATCAGCCGAATGTAGCAGGTTAACAACTCGTGCTTATAGCACTAGTTTTTCAATGGGCATTAGTTTTCTAAATAAGAAATTTCATGGTCCTATTTATTCCATTTATGGATTCGTGCGTTTTGCAGATGAGATAGTAGATACATTTCATGATTTTGATAAGGCTTATCTATTGAGGAAATTTAAATCCGACACATATGAAGCCATTGAACAACGAATCTCATTAAATCCCATTCTAAATGCATTTCAGAATATTGTGCATCAATACGGTATTGAACAGTCTTTAATTGACCTTTTTCTTGATAGCATGGAAATGGATCTTAGTAAAAGTTTGCACAACACTAAAAGTTACGATCAATATATTTTGGGTTCAGCAGAAGCTGTTGGTTTAATGTGTTTACGTGTATTTACCGAAAACGATAGGGAATTATTTGATCGTTTAAAGCCTTCGGCAATGAAACTTGGTTCTGCTTTTCAAAAGGTTAATTTTTTGCGCGATTTAAGAACCGATTTTAAAGGATTAGGTCGCACTTATTTTCCCGAAATTGATCCGGATCATTTTTCGAACAACGATAAGCAGCATATTGAAAATGAAATCAGTGCTGAGTTTCAAGAGGCACTAGAAGGTATTAAACAATTGCCAACCTCTTCCAGACTGGGAGTTTACCTTGCATTTATTTATTATAAAAAGTTATTTAATAAGATTAAATCGGTGCCTGCCGAAAAAGTAATGAATGAAAGGATACGAATTTCGAACGGACATAAGGTAAGCTTAATGATCAGCTCAGTTTTACGTCATCAAATGAATCTATTATAAAATCAAAATTAATTTTATTTTCAGAAGATTAGCAATGCCAATTCATAAATTTCATACAGAGCAACTACTAAATGTTTCTATTGAAGAAGCATGGGATTTTTTCTCATCACCCGGCAACCTCCCAAAAATAACACCATCTGATCTGGATTTTAAGATCATAACCCAGCTAGAGCGTCAATCGATTTTTCCCGGAATGCATATTGAATACCGCGTAAAACCGCTTTTAGGAATTCCAGTTAAATGGATAACAATAATTAATGATGTAGTGGTGCCTCATCATTTTACCGACAAACAATTAAAAGGTCCTTATAAATTGTGGTTGCACTCTCATACTTTTACCGAAACAGAAGATGGTATTCTAATGACTGATGATGTTTATTACCAATTACCTTTCGGAATTATAGGAGAAATAGCACATCGGTTATTTGTGAGAAAAAGAATTGAAGAAATATTTAGTTATCGTTATAAAGTACTTGAAAAAATATTTAATTATAGCAATGAATTGGTTAGTTAATTTATCGTTTCTATTAATCGCTTTCTTTGGAATGGAAGGTGTGGCATGGTTTACCCATAAGTATATTATGCATGGAATTGGTTGGTTTTTTCATAAAGACCATCATCAAAGGGAAACAGAACACTTTCTGGAGCGGAATGATTTTTTCTTTTTGATTTTTT
>JANNXV010000298.1:0-10385 GCA_031409815.1 Bacteroidota bacterium | reverse complement strand
CCCAATTCTGCCTGCTGTTTACGTTTACGTCCTTCATGACTAAACGGAACAGTAACAATACCAACCGTAAGTATGCCCATTTCTTTTGCAATGCCTGCAATGATTGGAGCAGCTCCGGTTCCAGTACCTCCACCCATGCCTGCAGTTACAAATACCATTTTAGTATTGTTGGCAAGTAGTGCTTTTATTTCATCTACATTTTCAATTGCAGCTTTTTTACCTACTTCAGGTATTGAACCAGCGCCACGACCTTCGGTTAGGCTTGGCCCTAATTGAATCTTTGTAGGAACAGGGCTGATTTCTAACGCCTGCGCATCGGTATTGCATACTAAAAATTCAACACCTTTGATACCTTGTCGGTACATGTGATTAACAGCATTGCTGCCTCCACCGCCTACACCTATTACTTTAATAATAGATGGCTTGTCTTTAATGAGTTCAAATTGCATAATGTATATGATTTAAGATTTTAGATTAATTATTTAAGTTGCGTATAATTTATTCTGTATTATTTGAATTTAAATTTTAGTGTCTTCGCCTTCATCGTTAAACAACTCTTTGCCCTTGTTGAAGAAAACATTGAACCAGTTTCCTTTGTGTTTGGCTTCTGTAACAGCTGATGTCTCCTTGGTAGCGGTGGTGGTGCCACGGCCGTGTGTTCTTACCTTATCAAGATCTTTCAATCCTTTTATTACTAAACCAACACCGGTTGCATACATAGGACTTTTTACTTCATCCATTCCCTTACCCAAATGTTCATTAGGGTAACCAATTCGTGTATCCATTCCTGTAATGTACTCCACTAATTGCGTCACATGTTTTAATTGAGCACCACCACCTGTAACAACGATACCGGCAATTAATTTTTTCTCGAAACCTGAACTTTTTATCTCATAATAAACGTTCTCAACAATTTCTTCCACACGAGCTTGAATAATGGAGGCTAAGTTTTTAACAGAAATTTCTTTGGGCTCACGGCCGCGCAATCCGGGAATAGAAACTATTTCATTATCCTTCATTTGTTTTGCCAGAGCAGAACCAAATTTTACTTTTAACAACTCGGCCTGATTGCGAATGATGGTACAGCCTTCTTTTATATCGTCAGTAATTACATTGCCACCAAAAGGTATCACAGCCGTGTGACGAATAATATTATCTTGAAAAATTGCTATGTCGGTTGTTCCGCCACCAATATCCACCAACACAACGCCTGCTTCTTTTTCTTCGTCAGTCAATACAGCTTCTGCCGATGCAAGTGGTTCAAGAATCAGGTCAACCGTTTTTAATCCTGCCTTCACTACACACTTTTGGATATTGTTCGCGGCTGTAATTAACCCAGTAATAATATGACAATTTGCCTCGAGCTTTATTCCGCTCATACCAATAGGATCTTTTAAACCCTGCTCATTATCAACAATAAATTCCTGGGGAATTACATGAATTATTTCTTCGCCAGGAGGCATTGCAAGCTTGTACATATCATCCACAATTGCATCAATATCGCGCTGGCTGATTTCATCCATAGTGTTGCTGCGAATGATCATTCCACGATGCTGCATGCTTTTGATATGCTGACCCGCAATTCCAACATGTACATCACTAATTTCAACACCTGATTTTGCTTCAGCTTCTGCAACAGCTTCCTTTATCGAAGCAACAGTTTTTTCAATGTTGGCCACCATACCACGCATCACTCCCAACGATTCAGAGCGACCCATACCGAGTACTTCAACTTTTCCATACTCATTTCTACGACCAACAATGCACGCAATTTTGGTGGTTCCGATGTCTAATCCTACAACGATTCCTGTGTGTTCCATTTACGAATTTATTTTTGTGCAAACCACCTGGTTGCGATATTTAAGATTGATAATACTATAATTATTCCATCCGGTTTTATTTAAACCCTGAGTGTAAAAAATCATAAGTCTGTTAAATTTTTCTGTCAGGTTTTCTGCATTGCCAAACACAATTCGATGATTACCGGTGCGCGGAATGAGTTCGAGTTCCTGATTCTCATTCACATAAATTTGCTCTGCCTGTGCACTCCAAAAAGTGTCTGCTTCAATAAACTGTGCCAGCTCATAAACCTGTTCGATCATTGGTTTGGTTTGAGAGGCTGAATCGTTAACACCTGATATAACAAAATTTATTTTTTGTTGACTATAACGGTCAAAGATGAAGCCATTCGCCACCAAAACCGGTGGTGAATACTTTGTTGACACAGGCACAAAATTGCCATTGTCATCAATATAAAATTGTTCATCTTTCATAGTAATAATTCGTACTAAAGGGTTACGCTGTGTAACGGCTACATTAACGTTTCCATCAACGGATGAATATACTTCTGCCTTCTGAACAAAGGGATTGCTCATAATAATTTTTTCCAACAGTGTAGTGTTGATAGATCCAAGCGGTTTACCAATTAATTTTTGCTTGCTTTTTATGAGTTCTAAAATTTCTTGTTGGTCTACAAACTCTTGTTGCACATTTCCATTAAAAGTAACTAACACCCTTTTACATTTCAACTCCTTTTGTACACTATTAACAAATCCTAAAGTAACCACCAGGCCAATGCTCATTATGGTCCACATGGAGAATATGAGGAGTTTTTTCCAGTTAATCTTTTTGATTTTCATAGTAGTTTATTCTTTTATTATAGAGTGTATTGAAATATTCCATTTTAATCATGTTGAATAATGAGTTTCTTGCTATAAAACTTATCACCTTCAAATACTCTCACTAAATAAATTCCTTCTGCAATATTTGTAAGATTGATTTCCGTTACGGATTCATTCAACAACTTTTCTTTAAACACAAATTCTCCAAGAGTGTTTAATACTTCAACTTCACCGTTCAAAATTGGTTTCTGGTATTTAATAATGAAGCCTCCTTTGGATGGATTGGGATAAATGAGAAATGAATTATTAAACATTACTTCTTTTACACTTACGGATGTACACAATGTTGTTTCCACACCTCCATTGGTTGTAGAAATATTGGGAGTGCTTAGTATTCCACCTGAAGAAGTTAATGCTACAGGATATGAGATATTAGTATTTGGTGTATCGAGAATATTTATAAGATTGCTTTCATTGCAACCACTGTTCCCCATGCTGTCTGTTTTTATTAAATAAACATCAATGTTTCCTGCACCGAAACTTGTTGATGAGCCGACAATAATGAAACCTCCATCAGCAGTTTGCCTAACATTATTGCCCCATTCATAAGATATTCCACCAAAGGTCTTTGCCCACAATGGATACCCAGTTGCATTTGTTTTAATCAAGAAAACTTCTCCACTATTCCCAAAACTTTGAGTTCCACCTGCAACAATATATCCTCCATCAATTGTCTGCTGAACTGACCAGCCTATATCAGAACTTGTTCCTCCAAAAGTTCTTGTCCATAAAGTATCACCATTAATATCTGTTTTGATTAAGTAAACATTTGTATTGCCAACCAAGGTGCTTTGACTTCCAGAAATAATAAACCCTCCGTCATTCGTTTGTTGAGCGGAAAACCCAATATCTACATTCGTACTTCCATAGGTTTTATTCCATAAAATATTACCAAGTGAGTCAGTCTTGATAAAATAAACATCAGCATAATTTACTCCAAAACTTTGTGTCTCTCCAATGATGATATAACCTCTATCATTAGTTTCATAAACGGAATAACCTTCATCATAATTTGTTCCGCCAAAAGTTTTTGTCCACAGAGTATCACCATTTTCTTTTGTATTTATTAAATAAACATCCTGACTTCCAGAGCCGAAACTCTCTGTTAATCCAAGTATGATATATCCACTATCTATTGTTTGTTGAACTGACCATGCCCAATCAATATTTGCCCCTCCATAAGTTTTATTCCATAGAATATTTCCACTACTATCTGCTTTGATTAAAAAAACATCCAGATTTCCCACACCGAAACTTTCAGTATATCCTGCAACTATATAACCACCATCATTGGTTTGCTGAACCGAATATCCTCTATCGTTGTTTGCACCACCAAATGTTTTCGTCCACAACGTATCACCATTTGCGTTAGTCTTGATTAAATAAACATCTTGTTGTCCTACACCAAAACTACTTGTCCAACCTGTAATAATATATCCTCCATCATTTGTTATTTGAACAGAATTTCCCCAATCCACATTTGAACCTCCATAAGTTTTTTGGAAAGTAATTTGTCCAAAACTCTGTTCTATTAAAAACAGAGCGGGAAGTATCAGTAATAAACGCATGCTCCTTCTCACAATTTATTCAATTCATTTTTAATTGGAACAACCAGCGCATCAATATCTCCTGCTCCTAATGTCATCACTACTTCCGGTTTTGAAGCAGTTAATTCTGCTAAGAGATTTTTTTTAGCAACAATTTTTTTAACGGGAATAGTAACTCTGTCTAAAATAATTTTTGATGTAATTCCTTCAATGGGCAACTCACGTGCAGGATAAATATCGAGGAGGAGTAATTCATCCAATAAACTTAAACTCTGCGCGAATCCATCAACAAAATCGCGGGTTCGAGTAAAAAGATGTGGTTGAAATATACCGGTTATTTTTTTATCGGGATACAATTCTTTAACCGATGAAATTGCGGCATGAAGTTCCTCTGGATGATGTGCATAATCATCAATAAAAGTTATTTTTTTATTTCTGATATGATATTCAAATCTGCGATATACTCCTTGATAAGAAGCCAAAGCCGATTTAATGTCCGCTATTTTAATTCCTGATAATAATGCCACTGCACAGGCAGCAACCGCATTTTCTACATTATGCCTACCAGGCAACCCTAAAGATAATTTCTCAAACCTAGTTTGTGGTGATACTAAATCAAAAACAAACTGATTATTGGCTACATGAATATTCTCTGCATAAAAATCTGCACTTTGAGCAATAGAATAGGAAAAAGTTTTTGTTGCGCCTGCAGGGATCGGCAAACCCGCTTTATGAATCAAGATTCCATTCGGTTTTACTTGCTTTGCAAACAACCGATAGGAGTCTTCTAACTGTTCCTTATCTCCATATATATCCAAATGGTCAGCATCCATGGAAGTGATGATTGCTATATCAGGATGAAGCGTTAAAAAGGAACGGTCGAACTCATCTGCTTCTACAACAACTTTAGGTGGATTGTTAGCGTCCTTATAATCACCCAAAATCAAATTCGAATTATAATTAATGCTTATGCCACCTAGAAATGCCGTGCAGTTAACTGCTGCCTGTTTTAATAAATGAGTAATGATAGAAGAGGTGGTTGTTTTGCCATGCGTTCCGGCTACTGCAATGGTAAATGATTGTTCGGCTATCCAACCTAACACAACTGAACGTTTCACCATTGTTAAACCAGCGTTTAATAAAAAATTGTATTGAACACTGTTCTTAGGAATTGCAGGAGTAAAAATGATTAACGATGAAGAATCGGCAGCCAGAATTTCTTTCGGAATAGCATTTACTTCATCACTAAAATTAACACCGATACCCTCAGCTTCCAATTTATTTGTAAGCGATGTTTGGGTACGATCATAACCCGAAACAACTTTTCCATTCGCATTGAAATAGCGAGCAAGCGCACTCATTCCAATGCCTCCGATACCTAAAAAATAAATATTTTTAACGTCCTTCAGGTTCATTACTTTCTATTCGATTGTGCCAGCGCTATTACCTGTTCAGCAATTGTATTAGCTGATCCGGGCAATGCCAGTTTAGCAATATTATTGGTCAATTGTTCTCTTTTATCCACATCATTAGCTAGAAGTAATGCTGCCGGAATTAATTGTTGCATGGCGTCAACATCACGAATTAAAATAGCAGCATCTTTTTCAACCAGCGACAAACAATTTTTTGTCTGATGATCTTCGGCCGCTGTTGGTAATGGCACCATAATAGCAGGCTTTGCAACAATGCATAGTTCAGAAACTGTACTTGCTCCTGCACGTGTAACTACTAAATCACACATGGCGTAAGCAAGATCCATACGGCTTATAAAATCATGTACTTTGATTTTATAAGCATTTAACAAGTTTACTTCTTGCTTTATCTTTTCAAACAATGGTTTGCCTGTTTGCCATATTATTTGAATGCCCGATTGGCTCAATTGGTTTAAACCAGAAAGCAAACTCATATTAATACTTCTTGCTCCCTGACTTCCACCAATAACCAAAAGCGTGATCTTATTTTCTTCTAAGCCAAAGTATTTTGAAGCTTCAGATTTTTTTCCTGCTGTTTGCAAAATATCTTCACGAACAGGATTACCTGTCTTTAAAATTTTTTCTGCCGGAAAGAACCTTTCCATATGATCATAAGCAACACAAATTTTTTGTACTCGCTTTGCTAATAATTTATTGGTGATGCCAGGAAAAGAATTTTGTTCCTGTATCAACGAAGGAATTTTTTTTCTTGTCGCCATGTACAATAAAGGACCGCTCGCATAACCTCCTACCCCAACCGCAACATCTGGCTGAAAATTTTTAATAATTTTATTTGCTTTACTAAGGCTCTTTATCAATTTTATTGGAAAGGATAAATTATCCAACGACAACTCTCTTTTAATTCCTGTAATCGGAAGCCCTTCAATTTTAAATCCAGCAGCAGGCACTTTTTCCATTTCCATTTTTCCATCAGCACCAACAAACAAAAAATCGGTTTCGGGCAATGCTCTCTTTAATGCATTCGCTATTGCAATTGCAGGAAAAATATGTCCGCCTGTTCCGCCTCCGCTAATAATCACTCTTATGTTGTTATGCTGTTGCAAGATTTCCTCCCTCTTCACTCAACTCAGCAGTTGCTTGTTGTTCGTTTTCTATTTCTGCACTCACACTTAAAATCACACCCAATGCAAGGCTTGTAAACCATATTGATGTACCTCCCATGCTAAGCATTGGGAGTGGCTGACCCGTTACAGGAAATATATTTACCGCAACTGCCATGTTAATCATAGCCTGAAAACACAAACTAAATGCACAACCAATAGTTACAAGGGCTGCAAATGCTCGTTGTGTTTTTCTTACAATTTGAATGGATCGATAAAATAATAATAGATAAAGCACCACCACTAAGGCCCCTCCCAGCAAACCATACTCTTCAATAATAATTGCATAAATAAAATCCGAATAGGGGTGTGGTAAAAAATTTCGCTGCGAACTATTACCCGGACCTTTACCAATAATTCCTCCGGTAGCTATGGCAATCTTTGCTTGTTCAACCTGATAATTTCCTTCTCCATCTCCTTTGATAAAATGTTCTATACGGGCTTCCCATGTTTTTATACGTCCTGTATATCCTGTTAGGTAAGCTAAGAGTATGAACAAACCGAAGGCAGCAACCCCTATCCCGATTAAAGAGAAAATATATTTCATATTAATTCTTCCAATAAACATTAATACCAGACAAGTTGCAAATAATACTGCAGCAGTAGAGAAGTTTGCAGGAAGAATCAAAGCACAAACAATTACTACCGGTAGCATTACTGGAAGAAATGCTGATTTAAAATCTTTGATGTTTTCCTGGTTCTTTGACAAGGTTCTTGCAACAAAAAGTATCAGCGATAATTTTGCTAAGTCAGATGTTTGAAACGAAAGATTTACAATTGGCAATGTTAACCAACGGCTTGCTTCATTAAGATTAGTACCTGATAGTAACGTGAGAATTAATAATGGAATGGTAATGAATATTGCAATTTTTGAAATGCGGGCATAGAAAGTATATTTAATCAAATGAGAAAAGTACATCAGGCCGAAACCAAACACCAATATGATAGTGTGTTTAAATAAATAATATTCAGTGTTGCCAGATTGATACTTATAGGCCAGTGTTCCGGTAGAACTATAAACAGCCAGTATGCTTAATACTGAAAGCAGTATAACCACTAACCATATTGTGCGGTCGCCTTTGAAATAGCTTTCTATCCAGTTCATCAGTGCAAATAAATTTTAAATATTCTGGTTAATTATTTTGATGTTTTATTTTAAAGTGAACGAACAGCCCCTTTAAACTTTCTTCCTCTATCTTCATAATTCTCGAACAAATCAAAACTTGCGCAGGCAGGCGATAATAAAACCACATCACCTTTCTTACCCAATTTGTAGGCAGCACGCACTGCTTCGTCAGCAGTTTTTGTTTCAATAATATCAGGAATTACATCTTTAAATGCTTCGATAATTTTTTGATTATCCTCACCAAGACAAACAATCGCTTTTACGCGACTCTTAACCAAATCCAATAACATGTTATAATCGTTTCCTTTATCCACACCACCTGCAATCCATATCACCGGTTTTTGCATGCTTTCTAAAGCATACCAGGTACTGTTAACATTGGTTGCTTTTGAATCGTTAATAAAATCAATACCATGAACAGTATTTACTAATTCCAATCGGTGCTCAATATTCTCAAAGTCGGAGAAGCTTTCGCGAACTGTTTCCTTTCTGATATCGAGCACACGTGCCGCAATGCCAGATGCCATAGAGTTGTAGAGATTGTGTTTTCCTTGTAATGCAAGATCGTGTATTGACATAGTGAGTGGATTTTGTTTTATATTGATTGTTAGTTTATCTTCTTTTAAATATGCCACCATTCCTTCTGCTTTTTTTATCGAGAAAGGAAGCAATTGGGCTTTGAAATTTCTTTTACTGAAATCAATCATGGTCAACTCATCATCCGCACAATAAATAAAGCAGTCAGCAGAAGTTTGATTCTGTGTGATACGGAATTTTGAGTTAATATAATTTTGTAATACGTAGTTGTATCTGTCTAAATGATCAGGTGTAATATTGGTTAGCACTGCAATGTCAGCTTTGAAATTGAACATGCCATCCAACTGAAACGAACTTAGTTCTAACACATAATAATCATGTTGTTGCTGTGCCACTTGCAATGCAAAACTTTTTCCAATGTTGCCTCCAAGCCCTACATTCAATCCTGCTTTTTGTAAGATGTGATGTGTGAGAAGCGTGGTGGTTGTTTTTCCGTTTGTGCCCGTGATGCAAATCATTTTGGCATTGGTATACCTCGAAGCAAATTCAATTTCGCTGATAACCGGAATTTTTTCTGCGTGTAGTGCTTTAATAATTGGTGCCTTGTCGGGAATGCCCGGACTTTTAACTACTTCTGTTGCTTCTAATATTTTTGATTCCGTATGTTTCTCTTCTTCAAAATTTATTCCTGTGTCTATTAATTGCAGTTTGTATTTGTCCTTAATTTTTCCTGCATCGCTAACAAATACTTCATATCCCTTTTGCTTACCGAGTATAGCAGTACCAATACCGCTTTCAGCAGCACCCAGTATTACTAGTTTTTCAGTAGCCATTTATTCTATCTTAATTTTAATGTAACAACACTCAATACCGCTAACAATATTCCCACAATCCAAAACCGTGTAACAATTTTAGCTTCATGATATCCTGATTTTTGATAATGATGATGCAAGGGCGACATTTTAAATATGCGTCTGCCTTCGCCATATTTTTTTCTTGTGTATTTGAAATAACTCACCTGTATCATTACAGAAAGATTCTCTACTAAAAAGATTCCGCATATAACCGGTATCATCAATTCCTTTCGTACAGCTATTGCGCATGCAGCAATAATTCCTCCCAAAGCAAGACTACCTGTGTCGCCCATAAACACTTGTGCCGGGTAAGAATTGTACCATAAGAAACCAACACATGCTCCAACAAATGCACTCATAAAAACTACCAGCTCACCTGCATTTGGCAGGTACATTATATTGAGATATCCAGCAAAAACTGTATTGCCTGATACATACGCAAACACCACTAGTACTGTTCCAATAATGGCAGAAGTTCCGGTAGCCAAACCATCTATTCCATCTGTAATATTTGCTCCATTCGAAACTGCTGTTACAATTAATGTTACAATCAATATAAAAAGTATGGGTAATAAATATTTTTTGCTATCACCAGCCCAGGACACCATTGATTCATAATCGAATTCATTGTTTTTAAAAAACGGAATTGTTGTTTTTGTAGATTTTACATTTTCTCCAGCGAATAAAATATTCTCGGCATTGTCAAGGTTATGATTCGAACTGCTGATTGCTTCCACGTGTGTGTGATTTTGTTCTACTCTTTCGCGAACAACTACATACGGGTTGAAATAAAGAATACATCCAAGAATAATCCCTAATCCAACTTGACCAACTAGTTTTGATTTTGCACGTAAGCCTTCTTTATCCTTTTTAAAAACTTTTATATAATCATCTAAAAAACCAATTGCGCCTAACCATAAAGTGCAAATAATCATGATAACGATATACACATTATCAAGCCGGGTAAACAATAATGTTGGAATAAGAATTGCAGATATGATAATGAGTCCTCCCATGGTTGGTGTTCCATGTTTTTTAGCCTGACCT
>JANNXV010000297.1:0-4617 GCA_031409815.1 Bacteroidota bacterium | reverse complement strand
CATATTTTACTTTTCATGGTAAAAATAGCAAAATCATAGCAGTGCTCTACAAAGCATTTCGAAGTGAAGAATAAAAAAAACCCAGCCTTAGCCGGGTTTTGTATTTTTTGTTACAAGCTTCTTATTTTATCTGTATCCTTTCATCACTTTTCGGATGGCCACATTACCGTTGATGGTCACTTTCAACAGGTAAATACCTGCTGGCACTCCTTCTGTGTTGCTTAGTACAAATGCATTAGAACCTGAGTTTACATGCTGACTGGCAGTCTTGATAGTTTTTCCATAATTATCCACCAGTTCAATTTTTGCTACTGCAGCAACAGGGGATGATATACCATATTGAAGTTCATTGTAGAAGGGATTTATTACAGTACCCATTTCCCAGTTATTTAATTTATCAAGACTAAGTGTAATTGTCTGAGAGTATTTTTTTACAGTTTGATTATTTAGTACGGCAATACGATAAAATACTGTACCTGCAATTGCCTGCGGATCATCATAGGTGTAATAATTTTTTTCTGAAACACCATTATAATATCCGTCCACGATCGCAATAGAAGTAAAGCGTATTCCATCAAAGCTTTTTTCTACACTATAACGAATAGGATCCTGTTCTTTTGATGTTACCCATGATATTCTTGCTTTATCAACGATCAACTTACCGGATACAGATAATAAATCGGTACCGAGGATTGGTACACAATTCGTCAATACATCCAATGTAATAGTTGTCGGATCGCTGAAATTACAGGTTTCACTGGCTAGGTTACCAGTAGTGCTAGCCACTACTACCCGGTACAAGTCTCCGTCATTACCACCCGTAGTCCAGCCCACAGGAATGGTGTAAGTAGCAATATACTGATAAGCTGTACCATTCCACACCGGGGTAGCCGTGGAGGTAGTGCCGGCAATATCTGTCCATACCACGCCACCGTCTGTACTACGCTGCCATTTGTATTCTATATAAGTATTAAAATACGATCTTACGGTATCAGAAATTGTTATTACATTATTTGCACAAACAGCAGGACTGTTTGTGGGGGAGTACGACATGTTCGGTAAGCAGGTTCTTAAACTAAGATCATCTAATGCCCAGTCATTACCACCGCCGCCGGGGGCATTATTTCTTAAAGTAAGGGTGAAGCTGTTTTCAGTAGGACCGGTTTTATAAACGAAACCTCTTTTTACCCAGTTATTAAGTGTATCGGAACCAGTTTGTGTGCCGCCTAATCCCTGGTAAACAATATCACCTGTGGTATAATAATCAATACCGTTTATCTGAAATGCAATGTTGGGTCTTACTCCCGACGTATCTCCTGGAGCAGTAGGAATATAACCGGCAGTACCACTACCCCTACCCAATGAATCACATCCGCATTTGTAACAAACATTTTTAAGCCATGCCGATATTTCATAGTAGGTATTGGGACAGGCACCGGTTACACTAAAATTAAATGCAAGGTCAGTACGGTAAGCTGCATTTACCACCAGCATATAACCACAGGGGTTAGTGCTGCTGATAGGCGCCGACAAATTACAAGGATTATTTCCTCTTGCTGTATTAGCAGCTCCTGTATGATCTCCTGTTATATCCCAAACGCCATGGACTCTTGCAGCATTTGATTTGGCTAGTGTTTGCGCTGTGCTACCGGCAGCACTTGTATTATTGGCAATACCATAAAAATAATCCTGCGGGCTACTAGCCGCAAAAGTAGCATACGCATAGTTCGTATTCGGAGAAGTTCCCCTGTTTTGAGGATAAGCCGGACTTCCAGATGGTACACCGAATGTTCCATTAAATTCATCACCCAGAATATTACCTACAGAAACGGTATTGGGACAGAGACCCAAATCTTGAGAAATTATCAGACTGTCGTTCGGAAAATTAATGGTATAAAAAACTCCGGTTAGTGTGTCCCGGTAGCTGAAAGCACCACCACCGAAATTGATAGCGGTACCTAATGCGGCATTGACAGTAACACGATAGGTGGCCATAATGATACAGGTATTGCTGTAAAACGATGGCGGAGAACTGCTTCTTAACTTACCTCTTCTTGTATTGGTAGCACCAATACCCATGTTAATCCGTATGGTGGTATCTGTACCAGCACCGGCTGTGGTATACCAACCGGCATCAGTGTCAAAGATATCAGTAAAAGATTTATAGAGTTTGCCTTCATTAGTTTTTGTTGAAATAGAATTTGGAACCATTGCAAAACCTCTACCGGCTTTCAGTGTATCATAAAATCCAACACTATCAATTGACCGAAGGGCTAAAGGAGATCCATTTCGTTGTATTACAAGAGTAGCTCTTATTTCCAATACATCACCTGTATTAATAGTGCCGCCAACAATGCCGTCAGTAACGTTGACATAGCTTTTAGCATAATCTACGATGGCACCGATTGGATCAGTTACACAAATATTAAATGTATATGTACCGGTTGTAACAGGACTACTAAGATTTAATGTAGTAATTCTTACATAATAAGTGGTTCCTACTGTTAAGCCGGCGCCACCTACGGCAGCAAGAACACTTAGCGGGTTAGTAGTACAAGCCAATGATGTTAGTGATCCGCATGTTCCTGAAAACAATTGAATTCTCGGACCCGCCGTATTTAAATTGGCTCCTATCGAACCAAGGGTAATAGTTGGATAAGCACTTTGTGCAACAAAACTATACCATACCTCTGGCGATGCATTATCACCACAAAGCGGTAAAATTGCCGTGGCGGTTGCTCTTATTAAAGTTCCTGAAATGTTTGAACAGGTTGTGCCACTGGTTAGCAAAATTGCACCGGTACACAAATCATTTGAAGGAGGAGCCGGAGCTGCAGTGATACAAATATTAAAATTAGCTACGGTGCCAGTACCGGATGGGTTTGTTGTAGCGTTTGCAATTCTTACGAAATATGTTGTTCCAATTAAAAGACCGGCCTGAGTAAAAGCGGTTGCTGTAGCAGGTGTACAACCAACTGAAACAAGTACACCACAAGTGCCGCTGAATATTTGAATCCTTGAATTGGTAAAGCTGGAACCCAAACCACTTAAAGTAATAGTATGTGAAGCGGCAGTTGCTGTAAATCTATACCATACATCATAATAAGTGCCGGCTCCAAAACAAGCATTGGATGTAGCTGCATTAACAGTAGCTAAGTCTAACGTGCCAGCAACATTGGTACAGGTAGCTCCGGGAGTAAGAGTAATAGCTCCGGTACATTCGTCATTGGCTGGTGGTTGTTGAACACAAATATCGAAATTCCAGTTGCCACTTGTTCCCCCGGTAGGACTTAGAACTACATATATACTGACATAATAATAAGCACCTATGGTCAAACTGCCTACCGTCATTCTTGTTGATGCTGTCTGGCAGGCAAGTGAGGTTAATCTGCCACAGGTTCCGCTTAGCATTTGCATGTTAGTAGAAGCTGCGGTTAGCCTTGAGCCCAGACTGCCTAACGTTACAGTTTGTGTGGTAGCTGTTGCCTGAAATCTGAACCATACATCATAAGTAGTAGTTGCTGTTGCACCACCACAGGTTCCTGTCGGCGACGAATTTGTAGCATAATACATATTCGACGTTATACTGCTACAGGAAGTTCCGGAAGTTAATAAAATAGCGTTGGCACAGTCATCATTCGTCGGTACGGCCGGGGGATGTGTTACGCAAATATCAAATTTTCCCTGGCTACTAATAGAAGAACCAATATTGGATACACGAATATAGTATGTGCTACCGGATGTTAATCCTGTTGATGTCATTGTGGTAGTTCCGCAAACTACCGACGTTAGTGATGCACAAGTGCCGCTGAATAATTGTATTTCAGGGTTTGTAAAATTGTTTTGAAGATTACTAATGGTAACAGTATGCGAAGTACTTGCTGCTGTAAACCTGAACCAAACATCATAATGAGTGCCCCCGGCTGCACAGCCAACAGGAATGCTTGCACTGGCAGTGGCATTTTTCATATTGTATTGGTTGTTGTTACACGAATTACTCGATGTAAGCGAAGTAGCTCCGGAACAGTCATCGTTTCCCGGTTGTGCAATAGCGGTTGCCGATAAAAGTAAAAGGACAAACAGGCAACTGATAAATGCTTTGTTTGCAGAATGCAAATAATGTATAGGATGTTTCATTGGATTTGGACTTCTAATGGTTTACACAGACAAATGATTGCTGACAAAATAAACGCATATCATTAGTAACATCAATAGCAAAACTGCTTAATTTTTAATAGGGGTTTTACTATAAAAAATTGAGCAGAAACACTTACAAAAAAGGTTTACTGTTAAATATCTTGCAAGTCGAAAACCACTGTTATTAAAAATCCAATATCATGAAAAAGCTACTAGGCTTCTTATCTGTTTTTTTTATTTCCTTCAATGTGTTTGCCCAAGTAGGGACCAATAATGTTTGTAGCGGAGCCTTCAACATTTCCCCCGTTACTGGGGCATGTCCAGCTACAACATATAGTCTTCAAAACGCTAACGTAACTGCAGGCTTGGGTGCAGGCAATTATGATGCCTGGTATAAGTTTACTACACCTGCAAATATTCGAAATGTTGTAGTATCAATTCCATCATCAGCAGGCGGTAGTTTATCTCCCGCCAATTTTT
>JANNXV010000296.1:0-6872 GCA_031409815.1 Bacteroidota bacterium | reverse complement strand
GAAAGGAGAAACGCATGCCAATGCTTCATGATACCGAAGAGTACAGCATTTTTGATGTGATTGGCCTTACTGACGAAAATGTGGAGGACAAATTGGTGCGTGAGCAAATACACCAAATGGTAAGGAGATTGGTAGAGGAACTACCGTTAGATCAGCGTGAGGTTGTTATTATGCGTCATTATGGTAATATGAGTTTTAAAGAAATTGCTGAACTTACCAATGTAAGTATCAATACCTCATTAGGTCGAATGAGATATGCACTCATTAACCTGAGAAACCTTATTGCCGAGCGCAAGCTTGTGCTTGCAGTTTAACTATTTTTTTGGGGATGTAAAATATTGTTCAAAAGATTCCGTTATGGTAGTAAATAAATCATTAATGGAAGCCCATGAATAAAAACTCTACACCGATTAATTTAGTTCTTTATCTCTACAACGAAACGCAGTTAACTGAAACTGTTCTTACTCAAAATGCCATTGATCACAATGAGGAAATTCAAGAGGAGTTTCGTCAACTTGTATTTATTAAGAATCTGTTGGATGATGTAACCTTAGCACCCCGAAGGGCAAGTGTTGATTTTATAACATCCTATTCTCAGTTAACACATCCTTTAGTATAAACTGAATATTCTTTTTTTCGCTGCGTTGTTACTTTTGTAGCCATGGAGATTAGCATTCTGTGACTAAGCAATTTCGATTTCAATTTGTTATTGATCATTTTCGGCATCATCGTCCAGATGCAGAAACGGAATTGTTTTATGGTAGCCCATACGAGTTATTAGTAGCTGTAATTTTATCGGCACAATGCACTGATAAGCGAGTGAATATGGTAACTCCTTTTTTATTCAAACAATACCCTAAAGTTGATTTTCTTGCTACCGCTAAACCCGAAGAGGTTTTTAAAATTATCAGAAGTATAAGTTATCCAAATAATAAGAGTAAACATTTGGTTGGAATGGCCAAAATGTTAGTCGAAAAATTCGATAGTAAAGTTCCATCAGAAATAGAACAATTACAACTATTACCCGGAGTGGGTCGAAAAACGGCAAATGTGATAGCATCCGTTATTTTTAATCAACCTGCCATGGCTGTTGATACTCATGTGTTTCGAGTAGCAGCAAGAATTGGATTAACCACCAATGCTAAAACACCATTGGCTACTGAAATGCAACTGATTAAATATTTTCCAAAAGACATTATTCCATTAGCACATCATTGGCTGATTTTACATGGTCGATATGTTTGTGTTGCACGTAATCCAAAATGTGATGAATGTGGAATTAAAAGTGTGTGTAAATTTTATTCTACAAGATTTAAAAAAGCAATAATAAAAAAATAGTTTTTACTGCCCTATTGCATAACTTAATTCGGCCTGAAATTTTTGGTCTAATGCACCAATTCTTTGGGCTGCAGCCTGAGTGATTTTTAAAATAATATTTTCATTATCACCGGTAGTTGGCAATGCGCCAACAACTTTTACAAAAACTGAATTGTTGTTCATTCTGTTGGTTACCTTAATAATAGTGCCAATTGGAACTGTACGATGTAAAGCATAAAATTTGTTTTGATTCAAATCACCGTCACCCAACCAGGATACTACACCATTTTCAATAATTTTATTTGCACTCGTTGTATTAGTGGTAACTTCTTTTGAAGTTACAGAAGAATCATTACCCGCCTCCTTTTCTTTTTTTACCTCCGGTGTTTTTATTTCTGTAACCTCAACACTTTTTGGTGTTTGATTTTCTGTAAGGCTAGTCTGTTTTGCCGGCACTTCATTTTTCTCAACTTCTTTCTCAGCTTTTGTCTCACCACCATACCCAACAATTAATCGTTGATTTACAGTAACATTATTTGTAGTTAAACCATTCCATTTTTTTAAATCATCAACACTTACATTATTATTTTTAGAAATTCTATAGAGAGTTTCCTGAGGTTTAACAGTATAATAAATGGCATTTTTTTCACTGTTTTTTATTGGTGAAGCATTTGCCTCAGATGATTTTACAGCAGTAGTACCCGTTCTAACTTTGGTATTGTCAACGGTTGGAACTTTAATTGTCTGACCAATTTTTAAATCAATTATACCTGGATTTGCCGATTGTAGCTCTTTGATTGTGGTACTGTATTTTTTCGAAAGATTTGTCCACGTATCCTTTGGCTGAACAGTATAACTTGTTAGTTTTTGGTCGGCAGTTTTGGTTTCAGATTGGTAAAATGAGCCAAGGCAAAACTGAACATTTAGTAATATTAGGAATGATAGGAGCGTCCGCATATTGGTCTTAGCCTTATTTTCACACAATAATAATTATAAACGAAGATGTTTAAATTTTATTTCTATAGCGTTATTAACAGCATAATTAACAATATGCGCTCTTATGCGATTGGTATATTGTTTTGTGTATTGGGTTTGTTTTTTAATTCTTTCCATTCTTATGGTCAAAGCAAAAAATTAATTTACCAATTAAATATTCGTGATGAGATTACTCCCGGAATGGCTCGAAAGGTAAGTAGTGCTTTAGCAATTGCACGACAGAGAAAGGCTGATATATTGTTGATAAACATGAATACTTATGGAGGATTGTTGGATGCGGCAGATAGTATTCGAACCAGTTTATTGAATTGTGATATTCCGACTGTAGTGTATATTGATCATAATGCTGCTTCTGCAGGGGCATTAATCGCCATTGCTTGCAAGAGAATTTATATGCGCGAAGGCGGAAGTATTGGTGCTGCTACTGTGGTTAACGAAAGCGCTGAAGCCTTGCCGGATAAGTACCAGAGTTATATGCGTAGCATGATGCGCTCAACTGCTGAAGCAAATGGTCGTGATCCACGAATTGCAGAAGCCATGGTGGATCCGCGAATTTATATTGCCGGTATTAACGATTCGGGCAAAGTATTAACGATGACCAGCAGCGAAGCATTGAAAAATAAGTATTGCGATGGTATCGCATCATCCATTGCACAGGTATTGGAAAAGGAGAATATAGGATCTTATTCCATCGATATCTATCAACCTACATGGATTGAAAACCTGATTGGCTTTTTAATTAATCCGGCTGTAAGTGGTGTGTTGATTTTAGTGATGCTTGGAGGATTGTATTTTGAAATGCAGCATCCCGGAATCGGCTTTCCATTGTTAGCAGCTTTGTTAGCAGCTGCATTGTATTTTGCTCCGTTGTATCTTGAAGGCTTAGCCGAAAATTGGGAAATATTGATAACTGTTGCAGGTTTCATTTTAATATTGATGGAGATTTTTGTAATACCCGGTTTTGGTATAATAGGTATTTCAGGAATTGTTTTATTGGTAGTGGGTTTAACTACCAGCATGTTGAACAATGACGGGCTCAACTTCTATGGAATATCTACTGATCGAATTTTTGCTTCTCTTGCAATTGTAATGAGTGCGATGGTTGGAGCTTTAATCTTGTTTATTGTCACAGGGAAATCGTTGGCTAATACTCCTGCATTTAAGAAAATGGTGTTAAAAACAACCATGCAATCAGGCGAAGGTTATAGCTCAATGGAGCAAGGGCAAATGAGTTTGGTTGGTATGACAGGAAAAAGTGTAACGGTTCTTCGCCCCTCAGGCAAAATTGAAATTGAAGGAAAAGTATATTATGCTTCTGCTGAAAGTGGTTTTATTGATGTGGATCAAGAGGTGATTGTAACAAATCAACAGATGAATAATTTGATGGTGAAGAAGATGTAATGTTGTTAAAAAAAATGTTTTTAGGAAATATTCTCAACTTGTGACTTTCTCATCAACCAAAGCCCCACAAAAGTTATCATTCCATTTAAAATCAACAACTCAAATCCAAATTTATAACCATTTGTCCATATAGGCACAAAGTCATTTAGAAAATAACAGATAATTGGAGAGCATAAACACACTAACCAAACCCAATTATCATTCACTTTCCATTTGGTAAAAAATCCAAAAGTATAAAGTCCAAGCAGCGGACCGTATGTGTAACTTGCTGCACGAAATACATTTCTGATCACCGCATCATTATTGATTACCCGGAATAAAACTATTGTGAGTAACAATACAATTGCAAAACTGATATGTACAGCATAGCGAATTTGTTTTCGCTTTTTGTCAGTCAATGTTTTATTTTTCTGAATACCCAAGAAGTCATAACAAAATGCGGTAGTCAACGCTGTTAACGCCCCATCCGCACTGGGGTAAGCTGCAGAAATTAATCCGATGATAAATATGAGTCCGCCAATAGTGCCTAAATAGTTTAAGGCGACATTTGGAAATAAATCATCAGTATGTTTTGGGTCAATGTTTATTCCTTTTTGCGCTGCATAAAAACAAAGCACTGCACCCAGAACTAAGAAGAGTAGATTAACAAGAAACAATACTGCCGAAAAAACAAACATATTTTTTTTTGCTTCACCAATATTTTTACAGCTTAAATTCTTTTGCATCATTTCCTGGTCAAGTCCTGTCATAGCAACAGCAATAGCTGCGCCACCTAAAAAGTTCTTCCAAAAATAATTGGGTGATTTAAAGTCGCTTACAAAAAATTGAGAATAATCAGAATGAAAAACCTTCGAAAATAAACCGACAACTGATAAATCCAGTTGATTACTAATTGCTATAACACTAAATACTAATGCTAGCAGCATAAAAGTAGTTTGCAAAGTATCAGTCCATACAATTGTTTTAACCCCGCCTTCATAGGTATATAGTAAAATCAAAATTATAAATGTCAACACCGTCACCCAAAAAGGAATTCCCATTCTGTCTAAAACAAAAGTCTGCAACACATTTACTACAATGTACATGCGGAACGAGGCACCAATAACTCTAGATAAAATAAAAAACAACGAGCCTGTTTTATAAGAAACATTTCCAAATCGTTGTTCCAGATAGGTATAAATAGAAGTGAGATTTAACTTATAATAAACGGGCATCAGAACATTAGCAATAATTGCGTAACCTATCAAGTATCCCAACACTATCTGCATATAGGAAAACTGCGTAGTAAATACTGCTCCCGGCACCGACATAAACGTAACTCCCGAAAGCGAAGCTCCTATCATTCCATATGCAACCACATACCAGCGACTAGACTTATTGCCAATAAAATAGGATTCGTTATTTGAATTACGGCTGGTGATCCAAACCACAACAAATAGCATTGCAGAGTAGGCCAGTACACATGTGAGAATAAGTGTTGGAGACATAATTAGTTTATTGTGACAAACATAAATATTTGCAAGTCTATCAAGTTTACTTAGGATAAAAGTTGTTAACGAGGTTTTTGCACTGTGAGATTTTGGCATGCTGAACTTGTTTCAGCGTCTCTACATTGCGCTGAATAGGTATATGCTGAAACAAGTTCAGCATAACAAATAGTGCTCTTGAAATTTTCCTGTTATTTTTGCGTTTATAAAAGTTGACCCCTTAAATTAATTGCCTTGATTACATATCCTTCTAAATTATTTGAAGAAGCCGTTAATGAATTTTCGCGCTTGCCGGGCATTGGCAGAAAATCGGCTTTGCGAATGGTTTTGCATCTTCTAAAGTTTAATAAAGAAGATGTCAACCGTTTTGGAGAAGCACTTATCAATTTGCGTCAGCAGATTTCTTATTGTAAAAACTGCCATAATATTTCTGAAACGGAATTGTGCAATATCTGCAGCGATCACAAGCGTGATCAGGAATTGGTATGTGTGGTTGAAGATATTCGCGATGTAATGGCCATTGAAAACACAACACAATATAAGGGAGTGTATCATGTGTTAGGAGGAATCATTAGCCCAATGGATGGCATAGGCCCTTCTCAGCTTACGATCGAATCATTAATCCATAAAGTTGAACAGCAAAAATATCGTGAAGTAATATTTGCATTAAGTACAACAATGGAAGGAGACACAACGTTGTTTTATATTTTTAAAAAGCTTAAACCATTTAATATACAAGTAACCACCCTGGCAAGAGGAGTTGCAATAGGAGGTGAGTTAGAATACGCTGATGAAGTCACACTCGGCAGATCAATCGTTAATCGTGTTCCCTACGAAAATGATTTGGTGAAATAAATAGCATGGTGAGATAAATTATGAGGCTCAGCATCATCATAGTTAATTATAATGTAAAGTATTTTTTAGAGCAGTGTCTGATTGCTGTTGAAAAAGCATGCATAGGAATGGATGCGGAAATATTTGTTGTAGACAATAATTCAGTTGATGATTCGGTGGAGATGGTGCGTAAGCGTTTTTCAACAGTTAGATTAATTGCCAACAAAGACAACAAGGGGTTTTCGGCAGCCAACAATCAAGCAATAAAGCAAGCTGCAGGAGATTATATTTTACTGTTAAATCCCGATACTGTGGTTGAAGAGCAAACTTTTCGTAAAGTCTGCGATTTTATGGATACACATAATGATGCTGGTGGTTTAGGCGTGCACATGATTGACGGTAAAGGAAATTTTTTGCCAGAATCAAAGAGGGGATTGCCAACACCCTCTGTAGCATTCTACAAAATTTTTGGTTTATCAAAATTATTCCCTCGCTCCAAAACTTTTGGTCGCTATCATTTGGGTTTTCTGGATAAAAATGAAACACATGTGGTAGATGTGCTTTCAGGTGCATTTATGCTGATTCGCAAAACAGTATTAGATAAGATTGGGTTGCTTGATGAAGATTATTTTATGTATGGCGAGGACATTGATTTAAGTTACCGAATTACCAAATCAGGTTATAAGAATTATTATTTTCCGGAAACAAGAATCATTCATTACAAAGGTGAAAGCACAAAAAAAAGTACTGTTAATTATGTGCTAGTTTTTTATAGAGCTATGGTAATTTTTGCAAGAAAACATTTTGCAAAGGGTAATGCTGTGCTTTTTTCAGTGC
>JANNXV010000295.1:0-6110 GCA_031409815.1 Bacteroidota bacterium | reverse complement strand
CTTAGATAACTCCCGATAACCTAACGTGCTGGTTAAATACTCCTGAATGATTTTTTCTTTGTTTACCATTGTTTTTTAAGTTTACAAAACTGTAAACCTATTTCAGGACAAGACACCTTCGTGGCGCTCTTCTGTTTAGCGGGATAATACTCCATCATAATTTAATCTCACAAGTAATAACCTCAAATTTACGCTATTTTATATTTGTTAAGTCCCATCAGCTTGTTTGCCCCTTCGTTGCACTCTGTCCTCGCAATGTTTCCTCCTTAGGGACTCTGTGCTTTCTATCTCTCAAACATAAACAAAAAAAGGCTGCCCTGCCCCGAAGTTTCGAGGCGGGGCAGCCTTTCAGTAATCGCAGTGTCTCCTTTTTAGGGACACTGCGCATCTTCTTCTTCCAAAACCAAACAAAGAAAATCCGCCTTGCGGAAATTTATTTTTGATCGGTGAAAGAAAGAAACATCTACCACACAATGAATTTCCTTAATAAAGGAAGCAACTAATTCAGGTGAACTGGGAATGCCGTATGATAAGTTTATAATGAGTTCGTATGAATCAGCAACAAATGATGATAAGCCTGCAATGAGTTCACATGAATTCGTTCAATGAGAGGATGAGGTTGTCACTAATTCACATGAATCAGCGGCTTATTCATATGAATTAGTAGCAGCCTATGATAGACCAGCATCCGGTTCATGTGAACTTGCATTAAATGAATATAAGCCCGGAGTTGATTCACATGAACCGGCAATAGTAAAGCAGGATTTTATGTAACCTTTATTAAATAAAAGCGTAAAATCATGCGATTATTCTATAAGCATTGATCACCATTCGATAAATATATCATAAAAAATGATTGCATCAAAAAGAATTATGCCTGCCATCGGTTTGAAATATATAACAGATGCCGACATAGCCTCATTTACCGCTCAGCGAATTACAAACCTCACAGAAAATGCTGCAGCATTTCCGGGTTTAAACCCCTCAGTGGCTGATCTTTCGGCAGCCCTCAGCCAGTATGAATCAGCATTAGCAGAAGCGGGTGTAAACGGAAAACGATCTGCCACTTATGCAAAAAACAGTTGGCGAAAACAATTAGACTACTTGCTGATGCAATGTGCTTTAAGCTGCGCTGCTATTGCCGATAGCGAAGCCGTTTTTTTACGCTCAGGCTTCCGAATCAAAAGCAAGGGTTCACGCATTACTTTCCTTGAATCACCTGCTAACCTTAACTTTAAATTCGGCCCTTTTGAAGGAAGTATTTATGCGTGCTTTAATAGTGTAAAAAATGCCGGAAGCTATGAAGTGAGGGTGGGTATAGATGCAAATGACCAATCGTTCACTACTGCAAACAGTAATAAGGGATGCAGAATTTTAATTACCGACCTTAAAACATTAAGTGTCTATTATGGCAAGTGCCGCGCCATCGGGACCAATAACATAAAAAGCCCATGGAGCCCCGTGGTTCAATTTAAGGTGCTTTAGGTTTGTTTTGCTTAAACCTTGATCTTCATAATTAAATCAACAATTCCTTCCGCATAGTATTCAATGCACTTATGGCAGCCACATGTATATTTCTTTGCCGATCAGTTCCAAGCATAAGTTTTTTAGCAACTGTACCTTTTGGAGTGCTTACCGCAATCCACACTGTACCCACTGGTTTCTCTTTTGTTCCACCTCCCGGTCCTGCAACACCTGATGTGGCTATGGAGCAATCGGTATTCAGTTTTTTCTTCACGTTATCAGCCATCAGGCGCACCACTTCCTCACTCACTGCACCATGCAAGTTAAGCAAATCAGCAGGCACCTCTAGTACATTTGTTTTACTCTCATAACTATAAGTTATTGTTGATCCAACAAAATAAGCAGAGCTACCGGGCACTGAAGTTAATAAATGCGCAATATACCCGCCAGTGCAACTTTCGGCTGTGCTTACAGTCAATTTTTTTTCATTTAGTAATTTGCCCAAAACACTTTCTAAGGTCTCCTCATCGTATCCATAGATAAACTCCCTTATACGTTCACAAATCTTATCAAACTCTTGAACCATTAAAGACTGCACCATTCGCTCTTCACCATATCCGCTCAGTCTTAAACGCACCATACCTGATTGCGGTAGATAGGCAATCTTAAAACCTTGTGGTAAATTGTCTTCCACTTCCGCTATCAAAGATGCTAAAATAGTTTCTCCAACCCCCTGTGTAAGAATAGTTCGATGCTTAATAAAAGGCGTTTCAAACTGCTGCTTTAATTTCGGAATTACTTCTTCCAACATTATAGTTTTCATTTCATATGGAACTCCCGGCATCGAAACATAAACTTTATTATTCTCTTCGAACCACATCCCTGGCGCTGTGCCGTTATAATTTAATATCGGAACGCAATTGGCCGGAACTTCAGCTTGAATTCGATTACTTTCATCTGCCTTCCTTCCTCTTGCCTTATAAAGTCGTTCAATATTTTTAAACGAAGGCTCATCAAAAATCAAATGAGTATCAAAATATTTACACAAAGTTGTTTTTGTAATATCGTCTTTAGTTGGGCCTAATCCTCCTGTAATTAAAATCAAATCTGCTCGGCTCTCAGCTTCCTTTAAAGCTGCTATTATATGTTGCTCATTATCGCTAATTGAGGTAATTTGGTTTACCCTAATTCCGATGCTGTTTAATTGCTGACCAATCCATGCAGAATTTGTGTCTACAATTTGCCCAATTAATATTTCATCTCAAATAGTTATTATTTCTGCTTGCATGGTGCAAATATATCCTATGAAAAATTAATGAATAAAGTACTTCCTCTTATAGTTAATAATAAAATGTGAGTACTAAAATCAGATTTTAGCAATTACTCTACTTCTTTGGCAGTATCTTTGGTTATTAAGAATTAAATTTAGGGATTATGAAAAAAACAGTATTAATGTTGAATTTACTTTTTACCATTAATTTTTCACAAGCACAACTGAATGCGAATAGTATTTACAATAGCGTAAACAATGCAATTAGCGCAAGCAGTCTAAGTAATGCAGATATTACTAAAGGTTTGAAAGAAGCCTTAAATGTTGGCACAAAAAACGCTGGAGATCTTGCATCTAAAGTTGACGGTTATTATAAAAATCCTCAGATAAAAATACCCTATCCATCACAAACACGCGATATGATGAAAACCCTTAAAAGCATGGGTATGGAGGATCAGGTCAAAGCTTTTGAAAAACAACTAAATCGAGCAGCAGAAGATGCTGCAACCAAAGCGGCACCAATCTTTCTAAATGCAATCACCAGCATGAATATTAATGACGGGTTAAGCATTTTAAAAGGCAATAATGATGCAGCTACTCAGTACTTGAAACAAAATACCACCTTCGAATTAACTAATCAATTTAAGCCAGTTATTGCCACTTCCTTACAAAAAGTTGAAATAACAAAATACTGGAAACCACTTTTCAAAAAATACAATCAGATTCCATTTGTAAAAAAAGTAAATCCAAACCTGGAAGAATACGTTACTCAAAAAGCAATAGAAGGCTTATTTACTTTGGTTGCTCAGGAAGAATTAAAGATTCGCCAAGATCCGGCAGCACGAGTTTCTGATATTCTAAAAAAAGTATTCGGAGCTAAATAAAGTTTAAAATAATATCCTGATTTTTCAATCTCTAAAAGTCCACTCTAATCCAAACTTAAAAGTTCGTGGTGGAGTTGGATAATGTGGCATATAAAAATAATTTCGATCACCCATACCAGCATTAATATGTTCAACCTTGAAAAATAATTTTGCTGATTTAATTTCTATATCTAGGAAAACATGCACATATGGATAGTCACCAATCTTTACCTCATTTTGAATATAAGTTTGTCCGGTGGCAGGATTAAAAGCATTTGCATAAAAAGCGCTTTGGTAATGACATTGTGCACCAATTGACGCAGTTAAAGCCTTCTTGAAAAACTGATCCTTGTAATAAACAGTATTTGATAAATCAAATTTAGGGAATCTGATAACCGCATTATCAACAGAAAAATTATAAATATTTTCAGATACTAAATGCCATTTAAACAATTTATAATTAATATCTAATTGTCCTTTAGTAATTTCAAGATTTGATTGATCTTGAACTGGTGTTTTTAAAAACTCATCATTGTAAATATATCCATTTACGAAATATCTGGAGACCGAAAACGAAAATTGATCATTAAAGAAATTCGCAAAAAGTTTAATCACTGTTTCCTTCCGGTTTTTAAAATCATTTCGCCAAATAAAGTGATTAGAGTAAAACAATTCCGAAATATATTCAGGAGGTAATGTCTGATTGATAAATGAAAGTCCCGATTTTGAAATTACTGTGTTGAATTTGCAAACTAATCTTGTATCAAAAATATACGGCTTCTTATTTCTGCTATCGATTAGCTTTCTGAAACTGCTTGTTAAATTCCACTTTTTTAGATTTCCAAAACTAAGAACAGCATTAATGCTATTATTATAAAATGAGGTATCCAAAACATATTGATGAGATTTATAAAAATTAACCTCCCCTCCCATTTTGAAATTCGCTTCAAAAAATTCATGCCTATTAAATATTCGAAAATGTCGAACTAAAAAATCAAATTCGTTGGTAAATTTTTTAAATACCAAAGAATCATACCCTAAAGTATCAAGCAGATTATTATTCATATAAAATCCAGAATCAATTTCGCTATCTATAAAAACAAATGACTGTCTTGATACTTCGCCTAAATAATGTACACCAACAAATTTAGCTCTTCCCAAAATTTCATTTGTTGAATCCGTTCCACAATGTTTAATAAAATTATATGATTGATTCAACACAACACCTTTAGTTCTGATTCTATGCTCTGAACCAAATAAGTTCACTGGAACAGAGCGCTCCTGGCCTCCAAAAACCTCTAATAAAGAATCATAGACAATGCCTCCGTTTTCTTGTGCAATTATTCTATTTGTAAAATATGAAATTGTTCCCACATAGCTTTTGTCTTGTGATTCAAAATTAACCTTTGCAGTAAAATTTGTTATACTATTTAACTGTCGATTATAAAAACCAGGAGAACCAATAGATCTGTATATAATTCCTAAGCTCAAACCTTTATAAATTTTTTGCTGATGTTCTATTGATAACATTTGTTCCTTACGAGTACCTAATAGAAATTTAATTTGAGAATAATATCTCTCCTTTAAGTCTAAAGAATAGAAACTTGAATTTAAGTTATAATAATTATAAATATCATAACCAATATTGAAGAAACTTGTTCTAATCCCTAAGGGCACATTTACACTTCCAATATTCTGATAGTGCCTTTGTGAAGAATTAAACAGAGAAACATTATAATTACTTAACTGTAAATTCGCGTAAACTTCAATATCAGCTAACTTAGAAGAATCACAATTAATTTGGCTGACTGGGTCTATATAAAAAACGCTTTGAGCCAAAATATTACAACTCAAAAAATGAACAAAAAATAAAATAAATATCGTTCTTATAAACACTGTTGCTTTTTCAGAAGGCAAAGTTGTATAAAATAAAAATGCCCCACTGAATCAGTGAGGCATTAAAATTTAAGGCAACGACATACTATCCCAGGAATTACCCTAGTACCATCTGCGCTGATGGGCTTAACTTCTCTGTTCGGAATGGGAAGAGGTGGAACACCATCGCTAAAGTCACCATAAATATCATATTCCGTAAATTCGGAATTGACAGTGATTGAGAGAAAACATACTTATCAAATAATAGTTGTGTCAAAGTTTACGGGTAATTAGTATTGCTCAGCTTTGATGTTACCATCTTTACACTTACAACCTATCAACGTCATAGTCTATAACGACCCTTATAAAGAAATCTCATCTTGAGGCAAGTTTCGTGCTTAGATGCTTTCAGCGCTTATCTTAACCGAACATAGCTACCCTGCGCTGCAGCTGGCGCCACAACAGGCACACTAGAGGTTCGTCCGACTCGGTCCTCTCGTACTAGAGTCAGGCCCTCTCAAATTTCTAACGCCCACAACAGATAGGGACCGAACTGTCTCACGACGTTCTGAACCCAGCTCGCGTGCCACTTTAATGAGCGAACAGCTCAACCCTTGGGACCTTCTCCAGCCCCAGGA
>JANNXV010000294.1:0-13204 GCA_031409815.1 Bacteroidota bacterium | reverse complement strand
GAACTTCTGTTTATACTTATGCATGGAGCAATGGAGCCAACACACAAAATATTTCCGGATTAGCTTCAGGAAACTATACTGTTACAATTACAGATGCAAATAGTTGTACTACAATTACAACAACTAGTATTACACAACCGGCAGCAAGTTTGAGCTCAAGTATTTCAAGCCAAATAAATGTTAATTGTTTTGGCAATAGTACCGGAACAATTAATCTGAGTGCGAGTGGAGGAACATCTGCTTATACTTATACCTGGAGTAATGGAGCTAACACACAAAATATTTCGGGGTTGGTGTCAGGAACTTATACTGCAACAATTACAGATGCAAATAATTGTACAACCACAGCCTCTGCAGCCATCACACAACCATCAGCAAGTTTAACCGCTTCCGTTTCAGGTCAAACCAATGTTAAATGCTTTGGAAACAATACAGGAGCAATTAATTTGAATGTTAGTGGTGGAACCTTTGCTTATACTTATGCATGGAGCAATGGAGCCAACACACAAAATATTTCCGGATTAGCTTCAGGAAACTATACTGTTACAATTACCGATGCCAATAATTGTTCTACCACAGCATCTGCTGCCATCACACAACCAACAGCAAATTTAGCCGCTTCTGTTTCAAGTCAAACTAATGTTAAATGTTTTGGCAACAATACTGGCTTAATAAATCTGAATGTTATTGGTGGTACCTCTGCTTATACTTATGCATGGAGCAATGGAGCAAATACACAAAATATATCAGGATTGGGTTCAGGCATTTATACTGCAACAATTACCGATGCAAATAATTGTTCTACCACTGCATCTGCAACCATCACTCAACCTATTGCTGCTTTAAGTGCGGGCATTTCAAGTCAAACAAACGTTGATTGTTTTGGAAATAATAACGGAAGTGCAACTGTGATACCCGCAGGCGGTTCGTCTCCTTATGGTTATGCGTGGAGCAATGGAGTGAGTGCATCGTTAAACAATAATCTTGTTGCAGGAACTTATACCTGCATCGTTACAGATGCAAATAATTGTACAACAATATCAACAGCAAATATTTCTCAACCATTTGCAACATTAAGCGCAAATATTTCAAGCCAAACCAATGTTAAATGTTTTGGAAACAATACAGGTGTTGCAATAACTACCTCCACTGGAGGAACTAGCCCTTATGCTTACTCATGGAGTAACGGTGTAACAACTTCCACAAACAATAATCTTATTGCAGGAACTTATTCGTGCACAGTAACTGATGCCAATAATTGTACAACAGTTTTATCAACTATTATCACACAACCTTCAGCCACACTAAATGCAACAATAGCGAGCCAAACAAATGTTAAATGTTTTGCAAATAATACGGGTTCAGTTAATGTCAATGTAAGTGGAGGAACATCAGCATATAGTTATGCGTGGAGCAATGGAGCGAATACACAAAATATTTCCGGATTGGTTTCAGGAAACTATACAGTTACCATTACAGATGCAAATAATTGTACAACTTCAACAACAACAAATTTGACTCAACCTGCTGCGGGATTAGCAGCTTCTATTTCAAGTCAAACAGAAGTTAAATGTTTTGGTAACAATACTGGTTCAGTAAATCTGAATGTAAGCGGAGGAACATCAGCGTATAACTATGCATGGAGCAATGGAGCCAATACTCAAAACATTTCAGGTCTAGCATCAGGAAGCTATGCCGTTACAATTACTGATGCGAATAATTGTACAGCTACTGCAACTGCAAACATTTCTCAACCAAGTGCGCCCATTAACTTAAGTACAACAAAAACTGATATACGTTGTTTTGGTGACCTAACTGGTTTAATAGGATTGAATGTTAATGGTGGTACTGCTGCCTACAGCTTTATGTGGAGCAATGGAACAACTACTCAGAATAATAATTCTTTGGCAGCAGGCAATTATTCTGTTACAGTTACTGACGCAAACAGCTGTACTGCATCAACATCAGTCACACTTTCTCAACCTTCAGAGGAAATAAAAATAAGTTCAACAAAAACAGATGTAAAATGTTTTGATGATGCAACAGGTGCAATTAATATTTCTGTTATAGGAGGTACTAGTCCTTACAATTATATATGGAGCAATGGCAATGGATCACCAAATATTTCAGGTTTAACCTCAGGAGTATATACTGTTACTGTAACTGATGCAAACAATTGTAGTGCAATTTCAACAATTGCTATTTCGCAACCATCAGAAAAATTAAATGCAACTATTTCAAGTCAGAACAATGTCAATTGTTTTGGAAATTTAACAGGCAGTATAAATTTAAACGTAAATGGAGGCACAACACCTTACTCTTATAATTGGAGCAATGGTTCAACAACACAAAACCTGAGCAATTTGGTTGCCAATACTTATACGGTAACAATAAAGGACGCTAACTTATGTTCAACCTCGGTTAATGGAATAATTAATCAACCAGGTGCATCACTTGCTGCAACGGTTGTTGGTGACAATGTTAATTGCAAAAGTGGCAACGATGGTGCAACAACATTAAATGTAATTGGTGGAACACCTGCATATACTTATTTATGGAGTAATGGTTCAACGACTCAAAACCTTAACGGACTAGTTGCCGGAAATTATACCGTTACAATAACAGATCTCAATTCCTGTACTACAAGTGCAAGCGTAACCATTACAGAACCTTTAGTTACTTTAAGTATATCATCAACTCATACTGATATTAATTGCATTGGTAATGCAGTAGGTGGAGTTAATATTAACGTTAGCGGAGGAACAATTCCTTATACTTATCAATGGAGCAATGGCTCATCACAACAGAACATCACTAACCTTTCAGCAGCAACATACACAGTTACGGCAACCGACAAAAATGGTTGTTCTATAAGCACAGCCGCAACAGTTACGCAACCAGCAGGAGCTTTGTCGGTTAACAATTCAGTTGTGAATGTAAAATGTTTTGGAGATGCAACAGGAGAAATAGATATTACAGCAAGTGCAGGAACCCCACCTTATTCTTATCAATGGAGCAATGGTGTTACAGTTGCAGATCTAAACAATTTATCGGCAGGCTCATATACTGTTACAGTAACCGATGCAAATGGATGTGCATTGATAAACACATTGTTTTTAACTGAGCCTAGTGCTCCACTACAACTTAGCACTAATTCGCTTATCAATATTTTGTGTTTTGGAAACAACAGTGGTCAAATTGATTTGCAAACTTCCGGAGGCACACCAAACTACACTTATAATTGGAGTAATGGCAGCAATACCGAAGATTTATCAAATGTGCCTGCAGGCGACTATACAGTTGTTGTTACTGATGCTAATAGCTGTAGTGCAATACTATCTCTTAATTTACAGCAACCAGTTGCTCCTCTTTCAATGTCGGCAACAACATCCAATTTGCCTTGTCACGATCAAGTGAATGGAAGTATTAATGTAACTGTTCAAGGAGGAACAACACCTTATTCATATTTATGGAATACCGGCAACCTTGAAGAAGATCTCAACAATATCGATGTCGGGAACTATACCACAACAATTACTGATGCTAACGGATGCACCACTTCAAATGCTTATACATTGATTTATTCTGCCCCTATCTTAACAAGTGCATCAACTATTCAGCAGATTAATTGCCATGGCGATGCAACCGGAAGTATCGATTTATCAGTGAATGGCGGATCATCACCGTATACCTATTTGTGGAGCAATGGATCGGGCAATGAAGATTTGAACGGTTTAACCAATGGAACTTACAGTGTTTCCATAACGGACGCAAATGGATGTACTACTGAGAATATGTTTACTTTAAATGAGCCTATTGCTTCTTTATTGGGAACAAATACTACATCGAATCAATTATGCTTTGGCGATAGCACAGGCTGGATTGATTTAACATTAGCAGGAGGGACATTTCCATATTCTATCCAATGGAATACCGGAAGCACTTCGGAAGATGTAAACGATCTTCCTGCCGGAACTTACAATGTAACTGTAACTGATGCGAATGGTTGCGCATGGAATAACTCGATCGCGATTACAGGACCTGTTGCTGCGCTGAATGCCTCATTTACAACGAATGATTTAATGTGCAATGGTGATAACACTGGCAGTATTGTGCCAACTATTAACGGAGGAACTAATCCTTACAATGTGACATGGAACAATAGTATAAATTCCATTGGCTTGAATAATCTTTCAGCCGGAAGTTACTCAGTGATGATACTTGATGCTAACAATTGTCCTTTCGCACAAACAGTAATTATTTCTGAACCAACAACACTTAGCAGCAGCATTGCACAACAAATAAATATTGATTGCTTTAGTAATTCAATTGGGTCCATTCAACTTTCTACCAGTGGTGGAACAGCGCCATACGTTTATCAATGGAGCAACGGAAATACTACAGCGAACGTGCAGAATTTAACTGCAGGAAATTACAGCTACACTATAACTGATGCTCATAATTGTATAACAAACGGTAATGCAACAATCACTCAGCCTTCAAATTATCTGGCTGTCACCAATTCCGTTTCAACCATTAACTGCCATGGCGATGCAACAGGTGCTATTGATTTAAGTGTTTCAGGTGGTACTCCCGGATACAATTTCAATTGGAGCAATGGAGCTACAACCGAAGATATTCAAATGCTAACTAATGGTACTTATACCGTTACAGTAACTGATAATAATGGTTGTATTTACAGCAACTCATTTATGGTAAATCAACCAAATGCATCGCTGGTGGTTGCAGCTTCTTCAACAACCAATGTAGGATGTTTTGGAATGCAAACAGGTGCAATTGGTTTGTCGACAAATGGTGGAACTGCACCTTATAGTTACGCATGGAGTAATGGGCTTCAAACGGATTCGATCCATTCATTAGTGGCAGGAACTTATTCTGTTTTGATCACAGATATTAATGGTTGTACTACCAGCGGCACCTGGATTTTACAAGAGCCATCAGCTACCTTAACATCTACCATTAATTCAAATCCTGTTTTATGTTTTGGTAATGCATCTGGAAGTATTAACGTAACAACATATGGAGGCACAGCGCCCTATACTTATCAGTGGAATTCAGGGGCAATTACCGAAGATTTAAATAATATTTCAGCCGGCACTTATTCACTTACAATAACTGATGCACATCAATGTTCAACAACATTGACAGCAACTATTAATCAGCCAAACTCTTTACTCACAAATACATTAATTGTTAACGATGTGTTTTGTTTTGGAAATTCATCAGGCAGCATTCAAACCCAGTTAAATGGTGGAACCGCTCCTTATAGCTTTCAATGGAGCAATGGGCAAACCAGCTCTTCAATTAGCAACGTAGTTTCTGGTACCTATATCGTTACTATAACAGATGCAAACGGCTGCACTACTATTGATTCAGCTTCAGTGTCGCAGCCTACTGCATTACTGCAAGCAACAGTAACCTCACAAAACATTGGATGTTTTGGTACTAATTCCGGGGTGATAATTTTAACAACATCCGGAGGAATGGGTGGCTACAGCTATTTGTGGAGCAACGGAAGTACTACTCAGAATTTAACAAATGTTGCGGCTGGAACTTATAGTGTTGTTGTAAACGATAATAATGGATGTACTGCTTCAGCATCAGCAATAATTAATGAACCAACTGCTTCATTAAATGTTCAAGTATCAACCAATAATGTTACCTGTAGCGGAGCACACAACGGAACCATCATGTTGAATATTACAGGTGGAACTCCTGGTTACATTATTCAATGGAGCAATGGAAGCACCAGCACTTCATTATCAAATTTGAATGGTGGTAGCTATACAGCAACCATCACAGATGCAAATGGCTGTATACAAACGATAACAAAAACTATTACTGAGCCTGCAAATGTTTTACAAGCTAGTCCAAACACCACAAATTCAAATTGTATTCTTGGACAAGCCGGAAGTGTTTTAATGAATATTGCAGGGGGAACAGCACCTTATTCATTCAACTGGAGTAATGGATCAAGCGCACAAAATTTAACCAATATATATGCAGGAACTTATTCGGTAACAATTACAGATGCTAACGGTTGTACCTTCCAAAAGACAGTGACAATTAACGATGCTTCAGTGGTGACATTTAATGCAATAAATGGAGCAACAATATGTGTCGGCAACACAGCAACTTTATCAGCGCCATCACTGCCCAATATTCAATATCAATGGAATTTTAATGGAGTACCAATTAATGGTGCTACTAATAACACATTTATTACGCCTGCTGCTGGAACATATACATTGACAGGAACTGCACCCTGCGGAACCTACACTTCTCAGCCGATTGAGATTATCACGCGCTCATTAGAAGGTGTATCGATAAGCAACAACTTTATTATTTGCCCCGGAGAAAAAGTTCAACTTCAGGCAGGAGGAGGTAATGATTATACCTGGACACCACAGCAAGGGCTAAGCGACCCTAATATTTCAAGCCCTATGGCATCGCCAACCATAACAACAAACTATACAGTTACCGTGCGTGATGGTTATGGATGTTCTGCAACAGCGAGTGTGCAGGTAGCAGTAATGTGTGATACATTGGATGTGCCTAACGGATTTTCGCCTAATGATGATGGCACTAATGATCATTTTGTTATTGATGGTATTAGTCGCTACCCCGGAAACATACTCTTTATCTACAACCGTTGGGGTAACCTTGTTTACAAAAAGACAGATTATGACAACATGTGGGATGGCCGTTCAAACGTAAGCGGAGTATACATGAGCAGAGATTTACCGAACGGTACCTACTTCTTTATATTGGATTTAAATAATAATACAAAACCTATTAACAGTTATCTCGTATTAAGGAGATAGAATATCAAAGTAGTGAGAGTTAATTCAAAACAAATAGAAAAAAAACATCATAATAAAATGATAAGTAATAAAAACAAACGTGTGCTGGGTAAGATATTTATTACAGCACTTCTACTAACAAACATGCAAACTGCACATGCACAGCTTGAGCCACAATTCACTCAGTACATGTTCAACGAAATGTTTATTAACCCTGCATATGCCGGGTCGAGAGAAGCAATATCATTGGCTGCGGTATATCGAAACCAATGGGTGGGCATGGAAGGAGCACCTATAACGGAAACCTTTAGCGCGCATGCTCCCTTGAGAAACAACAAAGTTGGTTTAGGAATCTCTTTTATCAACGAAACTATTGGTGTTACTCACGATATTGGTGCATACGCCAATTATGCTTATCGGATTCCGTTGCATAACGAAGGATTTTTTTCGTTGGGACTGCAAGCGGGTGTAATAAATCATCAAGAGCAATTGCTTGATGTAAAGACTCAGGATTATGGTGACAATTCGTTTATTGCCAACACGCCACAATTAACATTACCAAATGCAGGTTTTGGAGCTTATTACAGTACAAAAACATTTTATGTTGGGTTGTCAATTCCACGACTAATGCAGAATAAAATTGATGTAACTTCTTCTAAAATGGTTACCAATGAAATAAACATTCCTTACTGGCATTACTACTTAATGGGAGGTTATGTTTATAATCTCACAGAGGGAATTAAACTGAAGCCAACATTTATGTTAAAAGCTGTAAGCGGTGCTCCGCTCGAAGCCGATATTGGTATTCACACTTTGTTTAATGAGGTATTTTGGGTTGGAGTAAGTTATCGAACCAAAGATTCATGGGCAGCAATTACTTCATTTCAGGCAACAAAACAATTACGTATAGGATACTCTTATGATTATACTACTACCAACTTGCAGAAATACAATTCCGGAACGCACGAAATTACGCTTGGATACGACTTCTCATTTAGCAAAAACAAAATCATAACACCACGTTATTTCTAATCAGTAAATAAAATTAAGATCATGAAAACTAAATATATTCTAATTGCACTTTGCTTGTTTTTAGCAGGGTCGGGATATGCTCAAAAAGCAAAAGTGAGAAAGGGTGATTACTACTATAAACAAATGGCTTATAGTGATGCTATTCCTTATTATGTAAAAGCTTTACAAAAAGATAGTACCATTCAGGATGCTGTTTTTAGGTTGGCTGATTGTTACCGCAAAACAAACAATCGCGAGCGTGCCGAATATTGGTATAGTGTTGCTGTTAAAATGCCTAAATGCGATCCTATCTATAAATTTTATTACGGACAATCGTTAATGAATAGCGGTAAGTATGCTCAGGCTCGAATATGGATGGAAAATTTTGCAATCGAAAATAAATCGGATGGAAGAGGTCAGGCTTTTAGCCGTGCAATTGATATGTACGAAAGTTTTTTTACCGACAGTAATAATTACGCATTAAATAAGTTAGAAATCAACTCAAAAAATGCCGATTTTGGAGCCGCATTGCATAATGATGGAATTGTATTTGCGTCATCACGCGAACAAACTCAACTGATAAACAGAACGCACGGATGGACCAACGAACCGTTTCTTGCTTTGTATTACAGCCGTGGAACTGAAAACAAGTTTCGTGAACCGGAAACTTTTGCAAATAATTTGCAAACAAAATATAATGATGGACCGGTTTGTTTTAATAAAGCGGGTGACGAAATATTTATAACAAGAAACAATATTGAGAACGGAAAGGTTCACAAAAGCAACAACAAAGTTGTTAAGTTAAAAATCATGAGTGCTAAAAATGCAGGTGGTGAAGATTGGGGCAAATTAACTCCATTTGATTATAACAGTGATGAATACAGTTGTGCTCACCCTGCACTTAGTCGTGATGGCAAAACGCTTTATTTCTCATCTGATATGCCTGGCACCAAAGGTGGAATGGATTTATGGATGTGTACACGCGAAGGAACGACCTGGAGTAAACCGGTTAACTTAGGCGATACTATCAATGGAATAGGCAATGAAGTATTTCCAAACTTGAAGGACGATGGTACACTTTATTTTTCTTCTGATGGTCATCCGGGTATTGGTGGTCTTGATATTTTCTACACCCGCGATTTTAATGGAAAACATATGCCACCTGTAAATGTGGGTTACCCATTAAACACCAACGAAGATGATTTTGGAATGGTGTACGATGCAAAAAACAAAGTTGGCTACTTGAGTTCAAATCGCGAAAACAAAGGGTTTGATGACGACCTCTATTCATTCAAGAAAAAAACAATTCGTATAAAAGGTATTGTGGTAAATCGTGAAACCGGACTGCCTGTTAAAAATGCGCATGTTGATTTTAACAATGAAGACCAGAACATTAGATTTAATACCGAAGAAAACGGACGATTTGATTTTGCTGCTGATTTCGAAAAAACATACAACATTAAAGGCGAAGCGGAAGGATTAGGTGATAGTACCGTTTCAGTAACCACCTCCTATGCATCACCCATCGATCCCTTTGTGAGAATTGAACTGGGCGAAAAAAGTTTTGCTTTTGGAATTACTATAACAGTAATTGATGCTGACACCAAAATGCCTATCGTGGCAGCTGAAATAAAGGATGAATTAAATGATGTTAATGTAGGTAGCACCAATGATGCCGGTAGTTACAAACAACCATTGGCGGCAGATAAGGATGAGCAGTTTATGGTTTCAAAACGGGGTTACCGTTCAAGAGTTATTATGCTTGATGGTGTGCCTAAAGACGCCTTATCAGATAAAAACGTAGTAGTTGAATTAAAAGCAGCGGATAATATTTTCCCTTATGAAAACTGGTATAAAATCATCTATTTTGATTTGGATAAATCTAATATCAGATCTGATGCCGAAAACACGATGAGCGAAATTGTTAGATTGCTGCAAGAGCATCCTGAAGTAAAAATCAGCTTAACTTCAAGTACCGACTCACGAGCTGACAAATCATACAACGAAAAACTTTCTGAACGAAGATCTAAATCAGCAAAGAAGTATTTAATGAGTCATGGAATACCATCAAAACAAATTGGCAGGTTTGAATGGACAGGTGAATCAGTGCTGGTAAATAACTGTGGCGATGGAGTGCCTTGTACCGAAGAAGACCACCAATTAAATCGTAGAACAGAAATAAAAGTAATTGAGCTCTTAAAAAATTAAATTTTGGCTTTTCTCTTTGTGATTAAAGGCTCCGTGAGAACGGGGCCTTTTTTTTTGTCGCAACTTTTTTAACACGCTGATTAATTTCCATTGTATAAAGATTTCCATTATCCATTCCTTTTACTTTCATAAAAATGAGTTTAATTTACGAGTTTCGCACTCTTAATTCTGATTCATGTACGAATACTTAAACGGCAAGCTTGCTGATATTTCTCCAACCAACGCAGTTGTGGATTGCAATGGTGTGGGCTACACAGTTCATATATCACTCAACACATTCTCTCATTTAAAAGGTAAACAGGCGGCAAAAGTTTTTACGCACCTCATTGTTCGCGAGGATGCACAGGAATTATTTGGCTTTGCCGATGAAGATGAACGTGCCATGTTCCGCCAGTTGATTGGCGTTTCGGGAGTGGGCGCTTCCACAGCACGCATGATTCTGAGTTCGATGAACCCCGTAGAACTCAAACACAAAATAAGTTCGGGTGATGTGATTGCCTTGCAAAAAGTAAAAGGCATCGGCAATAAAACCGCCCAACGAATTATAATTGACCTAAAAGATAAAATGCATAAAGTGGAGTTGGTTGAAAAATCTGATTTTGCTTCACACAATACAACGCGAGAAGAAGCGTTAAGTGCTTTATTAACCCTCGGCTTTGCGCGCAATACTGCCGGCAAAGCATTAGAGCAAGCATCTCGCAACCAAAATACCGTTTCTTCCGTTGAAGAATGGATTAAGGCTGCCCTTGCATTGCTTTGAGTTTATTAGTAAATCAGTATAAAACCGCCCCTGATAATGGGCGTCTATAAACGATTAATTTATTCTATTTTAGGCGACCCAAAAACAAATTAAGTAATATACCCACAGTATTCGCTTTGAAACCATTTCTCAAATATCCGCTCGCTGCGGGTTTATTTCTTTCGGTTTTCAGCCTTGTTTGGGGCGACACACGCGTATATCATTTTGAAAATCAACCATTAGTTGTTGGTACCGATGCTTTTATGCCACCTGACACCGGTAAAAATGGCACCCTTCACTATCCATTTAACGATCGCTTTGCTGATCCTTACAATGCACATCAGGATGGCTCGAATGGTTTGTATCTGGGCGACCCAAGCAATATTAAAACGGATGTAGAATACAATCCGGAAGAAAGGCAATATGATATTAATGAGCGAATGGGAAGCCTTTTCTACCGAAACCCAAGCTACATGACTTTTGATGAGTTTGTGGATAATGAGTACAAAAAGTCGACCCGAAATTATTTCAGACAGCGTTCGAATGAAGAAAGTGTAACCCAACGTAAAGGTTTTGCCCCGAAGTTATATGTTGGAGGCGAAGCCTTTAACAGAATTTTTGGGGGTAACACCATTGATATTCGGCCTCAGGGTTCAGCCGAATTGATATTTGGTCTCAATGTAAACCGTTACGATAACCCAACACTTCCTGAAAGACAACGCAAAACCACCAATTTTGTTTTTGATGAAAAAATTCAAATGAGTGTGATTGGAAATATTGGTGAGAAATTAAAACTCACAACCAATTATAACACCGAAGCCAGCTTTGATTTTGAAAACACTTTAAAGCTGGAGTATTCAGGTCAGGAGGACGAAATCATCAAAAAAATTGAAGCAGGTAATGTTTCACTTCCACTAACCGGATCACTTATACAAGGAAGCCAAAGTTTATTTGGTATTAAAACTCAATTGCAATTTGGAAAACTAACTTTTACAGGTGTTTATTCTTCACAGAAGGGAAAAAATTCTACGATTGAAGTTAAAGGCGGTGCTACCATCACACCTTTTGATGTGCAAGCCGACCAGTACGAAAGCAATAAGCACTTTTTTCTATCTGAATATTTTGGTAAACAATATGACGCTGCTTTGGCAGGATTACCCTTTATTAATTCTCAAATTAATATTACTAAACTCGAAGTTTGGGTAACCAATGTTAGTAACATCACCCAAGACAATAGAAGTGTGGTTGCACTTTTAGATTTAGGCGATAACGATTTTTTCAATAAAAGTGTGCCTTCGTTAATTTACAATGGAACCTCTTTCAATAACCCATTACCCAGCGATAGCAGCAATAGTTTGTATTATGAGTTGACGGTTAATTATAAAAACGACTTTCGAAACAAGGCCAATGTTCAGAATTTCCTTCAAAATCTGAATCCGAATTTCAAGGCTTCGCGCGACTTTGAGGTTATCCAGAATGCAAAAAAGTTAAATGTCAATGAGTATACATTCAATCGTCAGTTGGGATATATATCCTTAAACCAAAATCTAAATCCTAATCAGGTTTTGGCGGTTGCTTATGAGTACACTATTGGTAACAAAGTTTATAAAGTGGGAGAGGTTACAACTGATGGCGTTGATCCATCTCAAACCCTTGCATTAAAATTATTAAAAGGACAAATCACCACTACTCAGCTTCCAACCTGGGATTTGATGATGAAAAATATTTACGCGTTGGGCGGATATCAAGTTGATAAAAAAGATTTCAGACTTGATGTACTTTATTACACATTAACAGATTCAATTGCACTTCGGACAAATTTTTTAACAGTTCCACCATCCGAAACCAAAGTATACAATATAAAACTAAATCGTTTATTCAACCTTGATCGACTAAACGTGAACAACGATCCGCGTCCTGATGGCGAATATGATTTTATTGAAGGAGTGACGATTAATTCAGCCAATGGCCGGATTATTTTTCCGGTGCGAGAACCATTTGGCCGCTACCTTCGAAGCAAATTTGTGGACACCACTTTGGCCAACAATTTTGCATTTGATGCGCTTTATGATTCAACCAAAACACTTGCGGCACAACAACCCGAAAAAAACAGATTCAGCATTAAAGGAAGCTATTCAAGCAAGGTAGGTTCTGATATTCCGTTAAACGCAATCAACATTCCAGTGGGATCTGTTAAAGTAACCGCTGGAGGTGTTCAACTAACCGAAAATGTTCAATACACGGTTGATTATAATTTGGGACGAGTAAAAATTATTGATCAGGGAATATTAGCCAGCGGAAGTGCTATACAAATTTCTTTAGAAAGCAATTCGCTGTTTAGCATACAATCAAAAACCATGATGGGTGGACGATTTGATTATGTAGTAAACAAAGATTTTACATTGGGTGGAACATTTCTTCG
>JANNXV010000293.1:0-1519 GCA_031409815.1 Bacteroidota bacterium | reverse complement strand
GCATTTTCTAAAATAGAGAAAACATCTGCCAGTTCAAATTCATTTTCAAATTCAATATTTACACTTTCACTGTGTCCGCCCATTACCGGAATTCGTATAGTAGTTGCCGTAACTTTGATGTTGTCATCGCGCATAATTTTATTGGTTTCTTTCACCATTTTCATTTCTTCTTTGGTGTAACCATTATCCATAAATACATCAATCTGAGGAATTACATTCAAATCAATTTTGTATTTGTAAGCCATTTCTCCTTCAATACCATTGCGTTCATTCATCAACTGGTCAACGGCTTTTTTACCGGTGCCTGATACAGATTGATAGGTGGAAACTACAATCCGTTTTATCTTGTAACGAGTATGTAAAGGAGCTAATGCAACCACCATTTGTATGGTTGAGCAATTTGGGTTAGCAATAATTTTATCTTCTGGTGTAAGTGTGTTTGCATTAATTTCAGGAACCACCAATTTTTTAGTAGCGTCCATTCTCCAGGCTGAAGAGTTATCAATCACCGTAGTCCCTTTGTCTGCAAACTGAGGCGCAAATTCAAGAGATGTGTTTCCACCGGCAGAAAACAAAGCGATCTGTGGTTTCATAGCAATGGCTTCTTCCATTCCCACCACCTTATATTCTTTCCCGCGAAAGCGAACCAGCTTTCCAACAGAGCTCGCTGTTGCAACCGGAATCAATTCTGATACCGGAAAGTTTCGTTCATCCAATATCTCTAACATTTTACCGCCAACCAGTCCGGTGGCTCCAACAACTGCTACTTTCATTTGTGATGCTTATTTTTATACTTTCAACGCTGCCAAAAATAAATTTTATTAATGATAAAGACTTCTACATTTGGAATATTGTTTCTGTTTTTTGCCGTTTTAGCACAGGCACAGTTTACCGAAGATTTCAGTGACGGAGATTTAACCAATAATCCAACCTGGAGCAGCGATACCATTAAATTTCAGGTAACCAACGGACAATTGCAATCAAATAGCGCTACACTAAACAACACTTTTTTCCTGAGCACTCCATCGGCACAGGCATTAAATGCACAATGGGAAATTTATGTGAAACTTGATTTTTCTACTTCATCGGCTAATTATGTGGATATTTATTTGATGGCAAGTCAGCAAAACTTAAAGCTACTATTGAACGGATATTTTGTAAGAATAGGGGGAACACCTGACGAAATATCGTTGTATCGAAAGGATGGTAGTACCAATGTAAAAATTATTGATGGCGTGGATGGAAGGTCGCAAACTACCAGCACTAACAATCAATTCAAATTGAAGGTTAGACGAACGGCTGCGAACGATTGGATTTTGGAAGACGATATTACCGGTAGCGGTAATAGTTTTTTCACCGAAGGTTTAGTAAACGATATTACTTATACCACCAGTAATTATTTTGGAATTTCGGTTACTCAATCAACAGCCAGTTTTTTTGGCAAACATTTTTTAGACAATATTTATGTTGGGGCTTTAATTGTTGATGTTACCCCTCCGACAATTAGTAGTATTACTGT
>JANNXV010000292.1:0-4258 GCA_031409815.1 Bacteroidota bacterium | reverse complement strand
GTATAACTTCCGGGAGTTGTTATTACATTGGATGCTGTGGTTGCTCCATTACTCCATAAAAAGGCATTAGCAGCAGTGCTATTCAACGTAATTGAACCTCCAGCACAAAATATGTTTGATCCGCTTGAAGAGGTTATTGTTGGTTGAACAGGACTACCGTAACTAATTACAATAACATTACTCGTATCGGTCAAATTATTTCCGTCTTTAACAATAAGAGAATATGTACCGTCTAATTTTGCAACAAAAGTTTGGGCAGTTGCACTATTTATTAATATGGAATTTCGATACCATTGATAAGTTTGACCTGTTCTAACGGTTGCAAGAATAACAGAATCACTTCCACATATTGTGGTTGGCCGATCAGCTGTAATAATTAAATCATTTGTTAAGTTAAACTGGTAAAAGGAAGGAACTCCAACATTTTTAGTATTCAATAACCATGGACCGGCATATTCAGTACTGGTGCCGGAATAATATATACCAGGCAGATAGGTTATCTTACTTGCATTTGTTGATGTCGACAACTGCAGTTTAACAATATTAGAAGCGGAAGATCCACTCGAAATTGTTGTTGTACTGTTTAGGTAAATATAATCTTTCAGATCGTAACCATTAAAAAGTGCAGGCCATAAAACTGGCTGATCAAAAACTAAAGAAATCTCTGTATTGTTATTATTCGAAAAGGTAGCGCTTAACAAATTCGGAGGATCACTCTCAGGAATTGCAGATTTTCCAATAAAGTCATCACATAGTTTATTATACAATTGTAAAGCTAATTGCAGATAACCTACAGTATAAAAATGGCAACCATCGAAATCCGGAATTCCGACTGTTGTCATCAAGGTTACATCAGAATAGATTGAAGGAAGAGATCTTAGAATTTCCCGCGTTTGTTGATGATAAAGTGTTGTTTGAGTAATTAAACAACCTGGTCGGGTTTGCATTACAATAAATTTGGAAAGATTAGGATAATCTTGTTTCCATGCATTGTATAAAGTTGCAAACCGACTTGCATATTGAAACGAAGCTGTATCTGTATCACTTTCACCCTGATACCAAAAGAAACCTTTGATTTTATTTGTTACACCTGCTTTTTGAACCCTATAAAGCAATCTACCATAAAACGAATTCATATCCAACCGGTCAACTGAAGGCAAATGTTGAATAATTCTTGTACCTGAACGACTGCCGTTAATAAAACAAACAGGTATCCCCGATGTATCAGCAAACATTTTCCCTAAACGTAATGCCCATACTCCAATACTTAATTTGTTATTCCCAGTGGTTCCATTTCCTAATCCAAAACTAGTGTCAGCTAAACATGCTGCGCTATCATTTTTCTGAGTTCCGAATGATCTCACCCATAAATAGGGACTTTCAGTACCAGGTCCGTTTGCAATAGCATTACCGTTACTTTGACCATTTATCAGGTATACGTCACCACTGCAAACACTATCAGACCTCAAGACTTGTGTTGAGGAACTTCCATTAAACAAAAACATTTTAAAACGATAATGCGATTTCTCTGCACGAATTGAATAGGCTTTTGCAAAAGGAGCAATATTCCCGTTATAGCCAATATTGGCAATTGAGCTATCTAAAAGAGTGCCGTTTTTGTGGCAAGTAAATATAACCTTGGTAAACCCAAGAGTTGTAACATCGCCAGATATATTTACTGTGGCTGAATCATTAATATCTCTGGGATATAATTGAAGAGAAGACGGCCGAGAAGTAAAATTTACCTGTGCATTTAGATTAAACACAGAAAAGGCAAATAAAGCTAAAAGCGAAAGTAATTTTAGTTTCAATTTAAAAATATTAAGAATTTATCGAGATAATTTACTTTCAAATATACCTTAGTTTAACCCCTTAATTGAGTAATGTTTATAACAATTTGGTCAAACGGAAATATCCAATGGTAATTGTATTGTTTTGCATGGCTAAGTTAGTGGTAAATAGTATTAAAACAATGAATTAAAAATGATTTGTCGAAAATAATTTACGCTATAGAATAATTCCTCCATTTTTCAACAACTTCCTGAAATTCGCCTGGTAGAGGGGCTTCAAAATTCATTACTTTGTTTAAAGTTGGATGTAAAAATCCAAGTGTTCGAGCATGGAGTGCTTGCCGTGGCATAATTTCAAAACAATTTTGAACAAATTGCTTGTATTTTGAAAAAACTGTTCCCCTTATTATTTTATCGCCACCATAGCTATCATCATTAAAAATGGGGTGTCCAATATGCTTCATATGAACACGAATTTGATGGGTTCTGCCCGTTTCAAGTTTACACTGCACTAAGGATGTATAACCAAACCTTTCCATTACTTTATAATGGGTTTTTGCATGCTTGCCTTGTTCGCCTTCTGGAAAAACATCCATTATCTTTCGATCTGAAAGATTGCGTCCTACATTACCAGTTATTGTTCCTGCATCATCAATAAAATCGCCCCAAACTAAGGCTACGTATAAACGCTGTATAGTTCTGTCAAAGAATTGTTTAGCCAGATGAGTCATTGCTTGTTCTGTTTTGGCAATAACAATTAAACCTGAGGTATTTTTATCAATTCTATGTACCAAACCTGGACGCACAGTTTCTGAAGATAAAGGGCTGCCGTTTAGTTGCGGATATAAATGATGAACAATTGCATTAACCAATGTGCCTCTATAATTACCATATGCCGGATGAACTACCAGCCCTGCTTGTTTATCAATTACCAATAATTGATCATCCTCATAAATAATTTTTAAAGGAATGTTATCAGGATATAATTCTATTTCGCGCGGAGGATGCGAAAGAACGATAGAGACAACATCGCCCGGCTTAACTCTGTAATTGGTTTTTACAGCAATATTATTAACCAAAATGGAACCGACAGAGGCTGCATTTTGAATTCTATTTCGTGAAGTATTAAGTAATCGGTTTGACAAAAACTTGTCAATCCTTAATAGTCCCTGTCCTTTATCAACAATTATTCGATGGTGCTCGAACAACTCGTCTTGATCATTAATTTCAATTTCTTCTTCAGCCATATTTTCTTATTATTAAAGTATCGAGTATCCGCTAATTTGATACCTTATTAATTTGCCTTCCAAAAAAAACTAATGATTGATCATTAATTTTTTTGTTACAGCTAGCTGATGATCTTCATTATAAAAATGTAATAAATAAAATCCATTAGGAACATTGCTAATATCAATTCTAAATTGCTCTCTACCTACTCTATTAAAAATTAATCTGCCCGCAGCATCGTACAAACTAACAGATCGAATTGATGAATTTGGTCCTAAATCACATTGAATGTAATCAGATGCAGGATTTGGAAATACTAAAACATCCGTTTGATTTTGTGGTGTTTCATTTAAACCAACAAATAGATTTGAATCTCCCATCACAATACGAATCATAAATGAACCATTTGCTACTGCAACTTGATTCCATGTTCCATTTACGTTGTATGACATGTAGGCATTGCTCTTTGTATTTCGATCGTAACCAAGATGCAAACCGTCAGGTCCGTTTTGTTGAAAGCCAACATAAATGGTACCAGAAACCGGTAAAGCAGGAATAACAAAAGTTGCCATACCATTTACACTGTCAGTATAAACTGGTTTGAGGTTGGCTTGTTGATACAAAATTGTTTCAGGAGAAAGACTACTCCATATTTTAAGTGTAAAAAGATTGTTACTTACATTCAGGTTCTGTTTCACAAAAAGCATTCTTACAGCACGTAACGTATCAGCCTGAGCTAAGTCAAATCGCATGGCAAGTTTACCACCAGGAGCGCTAACCAAATCATATCCGATTTCTGCTGTTCCATCATCATAACTATAATAATTGTAAAACTCATATCGAAAAACCACCGAATCATTAGTTCTGATATTGTCAGGTACTGTAGCCACATTGCCTATCAATTTTGACAACATATGTGTTGAAGTAATTACAGTACTGTCTTTTGGTGGAAGGGGTTCTTGCAATGTAACAAATGATATAAATGTTTGACGGTAATTTAAAGCAAATGGCAGAATATCGCTATTGGTTGCACTATCTAAAAAAAACGAAACTCCATCTTGCTTAAAAATTTCATCTCTAAAATTAATATTAAAAAAAGTGGTGGTATTACTAGTATTCCGATATCGAGTATCAAGAGTAGTTAAATTATAGGGTGATTGATTAGCCTTTAGGTGAATCCATGGCATGGAAGTGAAAGGTTGAATAATTGAAGTTACTCGATTAACATATGCTATTTCTGC
>JANNXV010000291.1:0-17372 GCA_031409815.1 Bacteroidota bacterium | reverse complement strand
CAATTTGGCGTGGATGCTTTTATCAGTTTATACAAAAAAGACACTACTTATCTCGAATTTAATCGTACACTTTCCTTACCTTATTTTTTCTCGGGCACCAACTATGTTAAAGTGTTTGCGGGTAAAAAAAGCAGCGATCTTATTTCTGTTAAAGGATACGAAAACGTGCAAACATTACCTCCTTTTGCCGATGTTTCTTCCACCACTTTTGGATTAGGAGGCAGATGGGAAAAACTTGATTACCGACTCAATCCCCGCCAAGGATATAGCATTGAAGGTGCCGGTGGTGCCGGAAACAAAGTCATCAAAAAAAACAGCAAGGTAAATAAAGAAGTTTACGACAGCCTCGACCTGAAAACTACTCAATACAATGGCGAATTATCGGGCGATGTTTACTTTCCAATTGCTAACAGAGGAGTACTTAATATTGGAACCCAGGCCGCCTATCTTTACAGCCCCGAAATTTTCACCAACGAACTTTATCGCTTTGGTGGTCTTAAATCCTTAAGGGGTTTTGATGAACAAAGTTTACTGGCATCGCGCTATATCATTGGTGATGTAGAATATCGGTTCATACTTGAAACCAACTCATACCTTTTTACCTTCTTCAACATGGCTTATTACGAAAACCGGAGTAACAATAAATTTATTTACGATACACCCTTAGGCTTTGGGGCTGGTCTTACCTTCGAAACCAAACTGGGCATATTTTCATTCAGCTATGCGTTGGGTAAACAATTTGACAATCCCATCATTTTTAAAAATGGAAAAATACATTTTGGTATTGTCAATTATTTTTGAGTTTCAAACCACTGTTTAACAATGGAATAAAGTAAATAAGAGTGGCTCCCTCCCCTTTTATCTTACCTTTGCGCCCCCAAATGAAACATCAAAGCGGATTTGTAAATATTATCGGTAAGCCCAATGTGGGCAAATCAACACTAATGAATGCCTTGCTGGGCGAAAACTTGTCCATTGTTACCAACAAAGCACAAACCACCCGGCATCGCATCAAAGGTATACTCAACAACGAGCAATATCAGATTATTTTTTCCGACACACCGGGTATGCTAAAGCCTGTGTACAAACTGCACGAAAAAATGATGGAAGCTGTTGATGAAACATTAACTGATGCCGATATAGTAATTTTTCTGATTGAAGTAAAAGAAACTAAAATCGAGGAAGAACTGCTTACCAAACTACAGTTTTTAAAAGTACCTGTTTTGTTGGTGATGAATAAAGTAGACGAAACCGATCAGGAAACTATCGAAGCACAGGCCGCCCATTGGAAAGAATTGTTAAATCCCACCGAAATAATTCCTATTTCGGCATTGCATAAATTTTATTTGGATGTGTTGCTCAAAAAGATAGTACAATACCTGCCCGAAGGCGAAGCTTACTTTGATAAAGATGATAATCTGAGCGATCGCGACATGCGTTTTTTTGCTTCCGAAATCATCCGCGAAAAAATATTACTGTTTTATCAAAAAGAAATTCCCTATTCGGTTGAAGTTAAAATTCAATCGTATAAGGAAAACCAAGATATAGACGTTATCAAAGCATTTATTTACACCGCTCGCGAATCTCAAAAAGCTATTATATTGGGGCATGGTGGAGCAGCAATAAAAAAAGTAGGAACCGAAGCACGAAAAAAATTAGAAGAAATGCTCGGCAAAAAAGTATATCTCGAACTCACCGTTAAAGTAATCGAAGACTGGCGTAATGATGAACAATCATTAAAACGATTTGGTTACGATTCATAAGAAGTTATAAACTTTGAGTTATGAATTTTAATTCAAACTCATAATTCATAACTCATAACTCAAAATTAACAAATGGCAAACATAGTAGCAATAGTAGGACGACCAAATGTTGGAAAGTCAACCTTATTTAATCGACTCACCGAAACACGCAAAGCAATCGTAGAAGAAACAGCAGGTGTTACACGCGATCGTCATTATGGCAAAGGCGATTGGAACGGACGCTACTATTCCATTATCGACACCGGTGGTTATGTAGAAGCATCGGGCGATGTGTTCGAAAAAGAAATTCAAAAACAAGTTCAGTTGGCTATTGACGAAGCCAACATTATATTATTTGTTGTTAACGTTGAAGATGGCGTTAGCGAAATGGATAAAGACGTAGCCAACTTGTTGCGTAAATCAGGCAAGAAAATTTTTCTGGTTGTAAACAAAGTGGATAACACCAAACGCCAAAACGAAATTCATGAATTTCATTCCATTGGATTAGGCGAAGTGTATGCCCTCTCAGCCATCAGCGGAAGCGGAACAGGAGAGTTGCTCGATGATATGGTGGCAGCCTTTGACGAAACCGAGTACGAGGACTTGGATTTACCCAAGCTCGCCATTATCGGCCAGCCCAACGTAGGCAAATCATCCTTATTAAATGCATTGATTGGTGAAGAACGCACCATCGTAACACCCGTTGCAGGCACCACCCGCGACACCATCTACACCCGCTACCAAAGCTTTGGTTTCGATTTCCTGTTAATCGACACAGCCGGACTGCGCAAGAAACGCGTAGTAAAAGAAGACATCGAATTTTACTCCGTAATGCGTTCTATTCGGGCTATTGAAGAAGCCGATGTATGCCTATTACTCATCGATGCTACCAACGGATTCACCTCGCAGGACATTAATATTTTTCACCTCATGGACCGCAACCGCAAAGGCTGCGTTGTTGTAGTAAACAAATGGGATTTGGTGGAGAAAGAAACCAACAGCACCAAAAAGTTTGAAGAAGAAATTCGTGCCCGCCTCTCCCCTTTTGTCGATGTACCAATCGTATTCACTTCCGTAAAAACCAAACAACGCATACATAAAGCATTAGAAGTAGCCTTAAAAGTGTACTCCAACAAAAAACAAAAAGTATCTACCTCCAAGCTCAACAAAATAATGTTGCCTATCATCGAGCGCACACCACCACCATCCATCAAAGGCAAGTCAGTCAACATCAAATACGTTACTCAATTGCCAAGCCACTCACCCACCATTGCATTTTTTTGCAACTCACCACAGTACGTAAAAGAAGCCTACAAACGATTTTTAGAAAATCAATTGCGCGAAAACTTCGACTTCAACGGTGTGCCACTCACCATCTACTTCCGCGATAAAGACGGCAAAGAATAACACCCCTATCACCACATTTAAAATAACAATTATGGCGCATCACCGTGCCACACAGCATGGGCAGCCCTAGCCACACACAAAAAAAACAGCCAACTTCAACTAATTTCAACTAAAAACCGAAACCCATACCTTGTTTATTTCGTACTTAAACTTTGCTACCTCAGCCCTTGTAGTTCCTTCCACCTGCAAGTAACTGTTGAAACCCAAAACTCGCTTAAGTGTTCCTTCTTCCTAAAAAGCTTCTTTGGCGCAAGTCTGTCGAGTAGCAGGGTGTGAGAAGACTTGTGCCTTGCTATCATTAAAAATTTTAGCCTTTGCAGTTGTTTTTTCTTCCACCTGAAACAATCCATCACTAAAAAAATATTCTGCTTGTTGGTAAAAAAAAGCAACAAGGGCGAAAAATTTATTAGCTTACTTCCCGCTGCATCGGTAAGTATTATCAAATTTCGTAGCTTCGGGATGCTTCATATTTGTTGTGGTGCGTCTATCACTTGATTTTTAAACTACAAAATCCAAATCATGCTACGAAACTTTATGGCTGACAAATTCACAGCAAACGATCGAACAAGTACGATCGTTGATAAAATAAATCCCGAACAACAACTAACTGATTACCGTCTTTTCTATTTGCTAATAGTGTTCTTCTTAACGCTAGTAATTTTTACTTCAGCTAATGGCCAGCCAAATACCAACACTCCTATCGGCAGCAATGTTCAAACAAAATCAACTACGACAATTCGACCTAAATTAGTAAAAACGCAAGGCTCAAAAATTGGCGACAATATTAGGTGTGCCTTGCAGGATAAAGCTGGCAACATTTGGTTTGGCACCACAGGCGAAGGCGTGTATCGTTACAATGGAAAAAATTTTATTCAATTTACCACTAAAGATGGTTTGAAGAGTAATGGAGTTTATTCAATTTTGGAAGACCGATCAGGAAATATTTGGTTTGGTACTACTGATGGCCTTTGTAGATACAATGCTATCCTAAATAATAAAGCTGGACAAAAAAATACTATTATTCCTGTACCTATCAGCGGTAACTTTCTACCCTCCTTGAGCAACAACGATTTTTACAATGACGTTTCAAAAAGAGAAACAGTTTGGAGTATGCTACAAGACAAAAATGGCGTTATCTGGCTGGGCACTGGTGAGGGTGTTTACTGCTATAATGGAAAAACATTCACTCGTTTTTTAGATAATAGAACCATCATAAATAAAGATGGTTTACAACTGAAAATGGTCGATGATTTATTGGAAGATAAAAATGGCAATATATGGTTTGCATCAGGTATGCCACCCGGCATGGAAGGCCTTTGTCGTTTCGATGGAAAAACGCTGACTAGTTTTAAGCCTTTTGGCGAAAAATGGATTCGCTATTTATTAGAAGATAATAGCGGAACGATATGGTTGGGAACAAGAAATCAAGGAGTCATGAAATACGATGGCGAAAATTTTACAAAGGTTGCTGTAAAAGCCAGTATCGCAATATCAGGATACATTGATAAATCAGGTGCTATTTGGTTTAGTGGTGGTGAGGACAAAAACGGTTACGGTGGTGAAAATGGCATCTGGCGATATGATGGTAAATCATTTACCAACTTTACTACCAAAGATGGTTTAGGCAATTATTCTGTAAATAGTTTTTTAGAAGATAAAGATGGCAACTTATGGATTGGTACACGCAACACCGGCCTATATCGCTTTAATGGAAAAACATTCACCTGCTTTTCGGAATAAATACTATTAACTCTTTTCATGAAAAATTACATTGAAACGGAACGACTAATATTAAGAGAATTTCTCCCAACAGATGATGTGGAAATGTTTGAATTAGATTCCAACGCTGAAGTGCATAAATTTTTAGGCAATAACCCCATTCACACAATTGAACAAGCAAGAGCGGTAATTGAAAGTGTGCGCAAACAATACGTTGAAAACGGAATTGGAAGATGGGCAACAATTGAAAAAGCATCAGGCCATTTTATTGGATGGAGTGGTTTAAAATACATTAAAGAGTATGAAAACAATCACATCAATTACTATGATGTAGGATACCGTTTTATGCCTCAATACTGGGGTAAAGGTTATGCAACTGAATCGGCCAAGGCTGCGATCGAATATGGATTCAACAAAATGCAACTACAAGAAATCATTGGTGCGGCTAACGAGTTAAATATCGCTTCACGAAAAGTGCTAGAAAAATGTGGACTAAAATTTATTGAACAATTTCAGTGGAGAAACATTACTTGCGATTGGTTAAAAATAACGCAATCAGAATGGATAGAAAACAATAAAAAGCAGTAGCTAAATTTTTTAATTACTATTTTGGACAATTTACTTTCAATCTAACCTGTTAAAAATTATCATCTCGAAATCTCCATCTTCAGTTTCTTCTTCTTGATCTTCTCCTCTTTTATTAATGTTAATACCTTATCGATTTTATTTCTTTTAACAGCAGCATACGATGAAAAATCCAGTACTTCAATCAAACCTAATTCATCTTTTTGCAGGTTGCCTTTTTGCAATAACATCCCCACTATATCCATTTTATTAATCTTATCTTTTTTCCCACCACCGATATACAATGTAATCCATTCTGTATTCTTCGGTAAAACTATTTCATCAGGCAAGGTTTCACTTTCAGGAGTTTCAGTTAAATAGTTAGGTAACTCATCACCTTCCGATAACAACAAATAAGAAGTTCCTTTAGCATGCATACGCGCTGTGCGACCATTGCGATGCAAAAAGGCGTTTTCATTTAGTGGCAACTGGTAATGTATTACATTTTCAATTTCAGGAATATCCAATCCGCGTGAAGCAAGGTCGGTAGTAATCAATAACCGATGACTTCCATTTCGGAATTTGATCAGCGCACGTTCACGGTCCTCCTGCTCCATACCTCCATGAAAAACATCGTGTACAATTCCTCTTGAAGATAATAACTCACTGATGCGGTCAACTGCTTCGCGATGATTACAAAAAACCAATGTTGCACTATTCCCTAATTTACAAATCAAACCAAACAAGGCATGCAACTTATCTTTTCCATCAGCGGTTACTGACTTTAGCTGAAGGCCTTCAATACTTACTGAAGAGGTTTGCATAAAATTTAAAGTGACTGGATTCTTAATTCCCGTAAATGTGGGTATCTCCAATGCATTGGTAGCAGAGGTGAGTATGCGTTGCTGGAGGTTGGGCAGTTGGCGAATGATGTACGACATATCCTCATCAAAGCCAAACTCCAATGCTTTATCAAATTCATCCAGCACCAAAGTTTGAACAGTATTCGTGTCAAACGCACCTCGATCCAAATGGTAAGCCAATCTTCCGGGTGTGCCAATCAACAATGCTGCCGCTTTTTCAAAATTATTTTTTTCCACTTTAGTGGAATGACCACCATAACAACAGTTTACTTTAAACCCGGTTTGCATCAGTTTAAATACCTGTTCTATCTGCAACGCCAACTCACGTGAAGGGACAATTACAAGTGCCTGTACACCTTCCTTAACAGGATCTAACTTCTTTAACACGGGCAAAAGAAATCCCAGTGTCTTTCCCGAACCTGTTGGCGAAAGCAATATCACATCATTGCCAGTGGCTATTGCTTTCATTGAAGCTTCTTGCATTTCATTGAGTTGCTCAATTTTTAATTTCTCCAACACCGCTTTTATCATGTTGCAAAGTTAGGTTTAATAAGATGTTTAGATTAATGAGTTGTTTACTGGTTTGCTAATCTAATAAAAAGTATAGATAAATGTTCAACACCTAACGATAAATAAGCATTCTATTTACATAAACTCCACTATCAGTTTTTATTTTCACCACATAAACACCAGCAGGAAAAACTGGCAACTTGTTTTTTTGTAATGCAATTGCTTCATACACATTTTGACCTTGCTGATTAAAAATATTCAATTGAGGATTTGTAGATGAGGTTAATCCATCAATCAGCAATTCGTTTTGTAATGCATTGTAATGAATGGAAACAGTTCCATTTTGCAATTCATTGATTCCGGTATGAAGAAAATAATAGACAGTAGAAAATCCATAACAACCATCCGCATTTACACCATCAAAATAATAATATCCATCTGGCTGACTATATAGTGAATCTAAAGTCCCAAAATAATTAAACGTTGTGCTGTCGACAGAATAAAACCAATTTGCGAGCATTCCATCTGAAGTAAATAACACATTATTAATTACGCCTACAGTTGAGAAAGGCGCTGTTGAATAGACTACATTAAAATAAGCATTAGGATGCGCACAATTTTGCGAATAACCAATGGCAGTGTATGCGCCTGTAACAGCAAATGAAAGCGGTGTGGATTGCAAATAACCAATGACGGTAGAATCATAAATTCCTCCGCTATACAACTGCAAGCTATCGAGATCAATATTGAAATAAATATCACCGGTATAACCGGGACAAATTGTAATGCTATCCAAATTCGCTACTAATGAAATGGACGCAGCATGGTTAATGGTGATTCCGTAATACTCGCCATAATAACAACCCAATGTATCAAGTGTTAAGCTAACACTTCCTTGTGCAGCCAAAGGGTCGAGATAAATGCTTATGGAGGTTGAGGTGTCGAACAACGGTGCAGGATAATTATCCAGCGACCATTCCCAAATCACATTATTCCAAGCGTTTAAAATATAATTGGTTGCTTCGCATCCATAATTAGATTGGTTTGGATGAATGGAAGAATTGGTTAATAGAGTTGGGTGCAAGGGAAACAAATCACGCAATATGGTTTGTGCTCTTGAAACACAAAAACCACTTGTGTAAACAGCAACTATCGTATCACCACCATAACCATTCACAATATTAACATTGGTGGCAATCAATGAATCGTTTCGAAACCAATTCGAATTGAAATTGGAAAAAACCCCAATACCATTTCTAGGGCAAATGGATGTGTCAGCTGGAGTATTTAATAGTAATGCTGAAGCAGTTTGACTCACGTTGAAGGTTCGCAACGAATCATATTGACACACACCTAAATCAAGATGGATGTTGAGTAAATTATTTCCAGTGTGCGTGATTGTAAATTGTGCAGAGTCATTTATCGCAATCACAGTTCCATCTAAACTCCAGGTGTATTCTGCATTGAGGCTGTGATTATTTATGTGAGCAGTGTAACTGGTTCCTGAACAAAAACCTGTACTTGAATAAATGGGTGTAACAAAATCGCGACAAGCTACTCTGTATTGGTCCACAACATTGGTAACCACAGGATCATTCTGATCAAAATAAATGCGTGCCACATTTCGAATGAGTAAATTGTGCGGAGTATTTGGTAATAATCTGATTCCGAATTTAACATAACCCATGCTTCCCGTAAAATCAGTTCCGCTATCAGGCAATTGAATATTATTGAAAGTAACCGTGAGCAATCTATTGTTCTCTACCATGAAACTAAAATCGTTGCTCGCAGAAATAACTTCGATGGATGATAAATCAAAATTAGTGTTCAGCAAATCTTTTATCACCACGGTTTGTGCAGTATCTGTTCCTGTGTTTTGAAAACGCACCTGATATTCCACATAATCATCAAATGCATATAATTTATCGCCACTCAATTGCGTTGCGAGCGGAATAGTTAATTTATCATTGGGATCATAAGCACACGTAAGCACTACCGGTAAGGTATCATTCACATTAATAGTTCCCAATCCTTGTGTTGATGTAAGTGATGAAATAAAATTCAGGGTGTCACCACTGAAATTAAAATTGGGCATGTGTACAGTCAACCAAAAATTCCTTTCTTCAAATACTGAAGCATTGAAGTTCCATGTTATTTGATTTCCTGTTTGTGATGCAGGTGCAAGCGAGCTGTTAACATAAGTAACATTTGGCGGCAATGTCAATTGCACTATTACTGTACTCGCGAGCGGAGAAAAATTAGCAGTGTTGATCCACAATCTTGCATTATCGTTGCAACGATGTGAACTGATTGACTGGTCTAATTGTGCTTGATGAATACCTCCTGAAGCATAAAAACCGATGCTTACATTGTCAATCGGATTAGCTGTATTAATAGTTGCAGAATCAGGATACGGATTGGTTGTGAAAGTAAAACTGCTGTTCCATTTACTTTTTGATTGTACTGCAAAGGTTCCGGTCGAGCTTCCCATTCGCATAGAGAATTGTCCGCTTGTATCCGTGTTGGTAATTGCAACCAAAGGAATTGTACTCACCGGAAAACTTTTCATATCAATATCTCCTGCATCCTTTGTTCCATTAGTATTCACATCATAGAATACGGTTCCATTAATTTTATTTGGGCTGATGGACGTATTATCAAACCAGGTATGTGTATCACCGTTTAATAAATCCATATCACCATCACCATCAATATCTAACTGAACCGGATATTCGCCAGATGAGGCAGGTGTGCCGTTTTGAATCCATGCATTAAAACCTGAACCGTTATTTATTGCAACACTAAAATTATACTGCGAAACCACATCTTTTAATCCATCGTTATTTACATCGGTAGTATAGAAACCGCTATAATTTGCTGAATAAGGAGCACTTTTATCGATCTCACCAGAAAAAGTTCCGTTGCCATAATTAATCCGTGCTTTAATTCTTGAAGTCTGAAAAAAATTATCATATCGCGAAACCAATATATCATCCAACCCATCACCATTTACATCAGCCAAGCCTATCCGATAATCAACACTATTAAAAGGAATGTTTAAAGGGTTGGTAAATGCAAACGCACCGTTGTTTAACAAAACTCCGTATCTACCATGATTACCGGAAACACCACTGCTATAATCAAACACTAAATCTTTAAAACCGTTGCCATCCAAATCAGCAATCTCGCCATGCAAAGGGGTAATATCAGTGGCTTGTGTACCTATATAAACTACGCCTTGCGAAGGAAAAGTGGTTAAGTTGTTTTTAAATACTTCGATAAAACATTTAATTTGATTAGGATCAGGATACATAAAAACAAAATCCTTGATACCATCATTATCCAAATCATCATGCGCTATCAAATGTGGGTAATGCGGATAAGTAAAATTAAAAACAGTTCCCATTGATTGAAATTGATTGTTACCTATGTTATGATAATAAGTAAAGTTGTAGTTGGTTAAATTACCATTGAGTAAAAGCAAATCAGGCAATCCATCCTCATCCATATCAACAACATTCACATCACCATTACTCAAACTTAATGATCCAAAAGCAGTAACATCTGTAAAATTATCGTTGCCATTGTTTACAGCAATCATCACACGTCCGGCACTGTGATACATAAAATCACGGTCGCCATCGTTATCAAAATCAATAAACTGTTCGTAAGCATCGTAAGCAATAAAAGGATTTACGTTCCATTTGCGCACACGCGCATTTAATGTGGTGCCCGAATTGTAAGTAACGCTAAACAAGCACGAGTTACCATAGTAATAATATTGATACATATTCCACCAAAGTTCTTCCACTCCGTTGTTATCGCTGTCAACTGCTTTGATGTAGGCTAACTGAAAATCAGGCGGAGTAGAAATGGCAACTTTAGTAAATATACCATTGGTGTTAAAATAAACACTGTTTGCAATAATTAAATCCTGGTATCCATTGCCATCCACATCTGCAAAATCAGTAAGTCCGCGATGGTCAGCATACCCACCGGCTGATTGCACATATAGAAAACTACTCGTATAAATTTGATTGAATTGAAAGCTAGAAGTTTTTTGTGCAATGTATAATTGTCCATCAACAATACCGAGAATTTCATCTGTTCCATCGTTTGTTAAATCTTGCGTGTAGAGATAATCAAATTCGTTAGCACCATTGGTAAAAGCAATCGTATCAACAGCAGTAAAATTAAACGAACCTGTATTTTGATAAACAACTGCCAAATGATTAACCACATCCCATATACCTACAATTGCATCTATGTTTCCATCAGCATTTACATCGGTAAAGCAAACTTGCCCATGATAAGTAGCATTGAACTTAATGCCTTGTGAAGTGAGTGAAGTTGAACCCACATTGTTAAACAAAAGAAAGGTGGTATCCGAACGATTAAAAATAAGGTCAGGAAAATTATCTGCATTCAAATCTTTAAGGCTGATGGTGTTTGCATAAATATAACCTGAAGGAGTATTTAAAAAATCAACCGGAGCAAAAAAACCGCCAGACGGATTATTTAAAATCAATTGCAAATTGTTTCCATACGTGTTATTGCTGATAATATCCATGCGTCCATCGTTGTTCCAATCGACTAACCAAAAAATCTTAATGTCGGCAGGATAGGATAACGGCACACTATCCACCACACCATTGGTATTTGGATAAACCAATAACTCATGGGTAACATCATTGGCGGTAACCAAATCTTCATAACCATTTAAGTCCACGTCAGTCCATTCTATTTGCCATGTTGGCGATGGCAAACTTGGAACATTGAGTGTGTGGGGCACATAAAAATTTTGTGCGTGCAACTGATAACCGCTAAAAAGTATAGCGCTTACAATTATTATTCTTAACATATTAAAATTCATGTTATCGAAAATAGTTAATATAACTCAATAGCAAATTAATCATAGCAAAACCAGCAAACAATCAGTCAAAAAAATTAGTCGTATAGTTTAAAATCTAAAGCTGATTATTATGTGCAATAATTTAGTAAAGAAATAATAATCATCTATAAAAAAAGATAAGGAGCAGTTAAAATTCCCTACATTTGATGCTCCAAAACAAAAATCAAAATTAATATGAAAAAAATTTATGCACTTTGTGTAGCACTTTTAGTATGTGCCCTAGTGAAAGCTCAAACAAACAATCTGACCTTATTGGGGTATTTAGATTACGCTCCGTATAGTGTAGCAGGAGTTTGGCAATATGTTGATACTGCTGGTAATGAATATGCAATTGTAGGTGCTGAAAATCGTCTTTCAATCGTTAATGTTACCAATCCGGCAAATCTTATTGAAGTTGCCAATGTACCGGCCAATGCTGGCGAAGAAAGTTTATGGCGCGAAGTAAAAACTGCTGGTAATTATGCATATGCTGTGAGTGAAGGTGGCGGAGGAGTAATTATTGTTGACTTGAGTGCTTTGCCTGCGGTTACCTACAAACATTGGTATGGAGATAGTGTTACCAATCATTTATTTAACACCGCTCATACCATTGCGGCCACTGATGGATTTATCTACATTTTTGGTTCCAGTTACGGGAATGGCGGTTGCTTAATCGCTGATATTTCTGACCCATGGAATCCACAATATGTAGGTCTTGCTGATCAGCGTTACATACATGATGGCTATATCAGAAATGATACACTTTGGGCTGGAGAAATATATGCAGGTCAGTTTGCGGTGATTGATGTAAGTACAAAATCAAATCCAATTTATCTGGCAACACAACCTACTCCAGGTGCTTTCAATCACAATACATGGTTATCAGAAAGCGGTCAATATCTTTATACTACTGATGAATATAATAACACACCTGTTGGTGCTTTTGATGTTAGTGATGTAAATAATATTCAGTTGGTGTCAACACGTTTTAATGATACCATGCCCAATGAGGAAGTACATAATGTTCGCGTATTAAATGATTTTTTAATTAACCCTTCTTATGGCAGCCAACTTACTATTTGGGATGCAGCTCGACCTGCCAATATGATTGAAATTGCAAACTACACAACTGGTAATTTTTTATGCTGGGATGCAAGCCCCTACTTGCCTTCAAAAAACATAATTACCACTGATACATATGGTGGTTTCTATGTTTTTGCTCCCAATTACGTGCGTGCTAGTTACCTCGAAGGTAATGTAATTGACTCTGTAACTGGCATCTCATTAAATAATGTTACAGTTAAAATTATTGGAACTTCAAAAGAAACGAAAACAGCTTTAACAGGCGGCTACAAAACAGGAATTGCCGGTTCAGGAACTTATGATATTGAATTTTCTAAAGCAGGTTATCTCACTCAAACATTTAACAATGTATCGTTAGCATCGGGCGTTGTAACTTTAATAAATGTTAAAATGGTTGCCTTTACCTTTACCGGGCAAGTAGTGGATGCAATCAATTTCCAAACAATAGCCAATGCCAAGGTTCATATCGATAATGGATCGGTGCAACTTAACCTTGTTGCAGATGCTTCAGGAAATTTTAGTACTAACACATTGTCTTCAGGTATTTATACCATCACTGTTTCAAAATGGGGATACAAAACCAGTTGCAATAATTATCTGGTTAATGCCGCCCCACTTGTGCTACCAGCAAATAGCGGTTATCTTGACGATTTTAGTTCTGATGACGGATGGAATGTGACCAGCACGGTTACAACCGGAGCTTGGGTTAGAGCAGTACCAAAAGGCACATTGTATGGAACCACTCATGCCAATCCTGATGTAGACGTTAGCAATGATTGTAATAATCTTTGTTATGTAACAGGCAATACTGGTACTACTGCTAATTCAGATGATGTTGATGATGGAATCACTACGCTTACTTCACCGTTATTTGATTTAACTTCCTATAATGATCCATACATTAGCTACGCACGTTGGTTTTTTATTCAGCAGTCGGTTAACCCGGCTAACAGCGATACATTATTTATCCGTTTATCCAACGGCATCACTTCAGCAATAATAGAAATTGCTACGCTTAACACCCCTTTAAACAGCACTTGGGTAGATCAGAGTTTCAGAATTGCAAACTACATTACTCCAACAGCCAATATGCAATTGTCGGTTTCAATCAGCGATAAAATAGGACAAGGTAATTTATTAGAAGCAGGTTTCGATCGATTTGAAATTTCGGAGAGCACTGGTTTAAACGATGCACAAAATCAAAACAAATTAATAACCATTCAGCCGAATCCATTTACTTCCGAATTCAAAATCCATATCAACAAACCCATCAGCTTAAATGGTATGCAAATTAAAATATTGGATATTTCAGGTCGAGAAATAATGCATCAAAACATTTTTACCTATGATGCAATAATTAACACAAGTGCTTTAAACTCCAATGGAATTTATCTGCTTCAATTATCTGACGAAACCGGGTATATTGAAATGGTAAAACTGGTAAAATCAAATTAGGACTCAACTAATTTTCAAGCATAAAAAAACCCCGAAACATTTTCGGGGTTTTTTATTTTTATTTTTTTATTAATCCTTACTTTTCAACTACAATTTTTCTCGTTAACGATGTTCCTTCAAATTGAAGATGAAGAAGGTAAACACCTGCATCTAACTGCTGCATATCAAAAGTGCTGTTGTTTTTTCCGGCTGCGATACTCACATTTTTTTGTTCAACCATTCTTCCTGCAACATCTGTTAGTTGAAACAAAGCCTGTTGATTACGCTTTGCTTCAAGATCAATTTGCAATACATTTTTTACTGGGTTAGGATATACATTTAACACTCCTACTCCACTTATTTCGGTTACACTAACACATGCATCAACCCGCACTATTGAGTTAGATCTGCTTTTACAGTTATTGGCATCGGTAAATTCGTAATTAATAATATAAGTACCCACACCAGCAATTGCCGGATCAAAAACAGAGTTGGTAATCCCTGCACCTGAAAACACTCCACCTGAAGGGCTACCAATTAATGTATCAGCTGAAAAATAATTGCAATAAAAAGTATCGAGACCTGAAAATGAAGCAGCAGGTGGCGGACCTAATAGATTTACATAAACCGAATCGGAGTTGCTACAAAACGCTAAATTAAACACACTCACATGGTACCAACCATTGGTGTTAATTGTCAAAGCATTTGTTTGTCCCAATGAAGTTCCTGTGCTATCAGTCCACTGATAAACAAAATCCTGACCTTTTGGTGTACTTAAAGTAGTAACACTATCACAAACATTCAAAGTATCTGTTGAGGCAATAAATGCTACAGGCAAACAAGTAGTATCTTGTATTTTGTAAATCCATCCATTAGAAAGTCGAGCCACATAAAGTTCACCAAACATATCTTCACCAAAACTCACTAAATCAGCATTGGATATGGAAGCGAGATTATAATGCGTATAACCTCCTGCTCCATTATCAATCAGCGACTGAATTTGTGGATTGCAGTAATCTGTAAAAAAATAATGTCCAAACATTTTTGAATACTGTGCACCGCGATAAATATAACCACCGGTTACTGAGCAATAACTTGTATGTGGAAACTCATAAACCGGAGGATGTTGATTAATAACACCTGCACAGCCTGACAAGCCAGTGGAAAGGGTACCTTCCCAACAACGCCATCCATAATTATCACCACCACCGGTACCTGCTTTTTGAAAATCAATTTCTTCCCGAGCTCCTTGTCCCACATCTCCAATCCAAAGATCACCGGTAAGTCGATCGAAACTAAATCGCCAAGGATTACGCATACCAATCGTCCAAATCTCATCGCGCGCATTGGGTACATTTACATAAGGATTGTCGAGCGGTATAGTATAAGGTAGGCCATGATTAACATCTATACGCAGCATTTTTCCCAATAAGGAGTCTTTGTTTTGTGCACGATTTTGCGGATCGTTTGCACTACCACCATCACCAGTGCCAATATACAAATAGCCATCAGGCCCAAACTGGAGTTGGCCTCCATTATGATTGGAATAAGGTTGATGTATGGTTAGCAAAATGGATGCACTATTAAGCAACGCCTTGTTTGAGTCTGCCGGGTTAACACTATAACGAGCTATTGTTGTTTTGTAAGTATTGTTGGTATAGTTCACATAAAAATATCCATTGTTTTTATAGTCGGGATGAAATGCCATGCTTAGTAAACCGCGCTCGCCACAGCAAGAAACAAGGCCATTAATATCCATAAAAGTATCTAAGGCAGTAACACCGGGATGCTTTATGCGAATACGACCATCTTGCTCAACAATAAAAAGTCGATCGTCATTGCAATTCGTAATAAACATTGGGCTTACTAATCCTGAAGTGATAATTGGTGTAAACGTTAGATTGGGAGCCTGGGCCCTCAACTGTGCTGAAGCAATAAGCAGCAAGAATAAGAAGGTTAATTTTGTTTTCATTTTCTGTTTTGTGTTTGGGACAAATATAGCAGTTGCCGGTAATTACTATTAGCTATGCAATTGTCGGTTACGTGTATTTTTTTTACTTCTCCATTTAACCCTTTACTAAAACTTTAATTAGGATTTTGTCAACATTTTTCGATGTATCATTCACGTATTATCGTTATTAGCGTTAAATACATTGTGTTAAACATTTAATCTAAACTACCTGAAATGAGAATAAAACCACATTGATGCAACCATTTAGCTGGTTTTTACGTCATCTTTATAAAGCAGCAGATACAATTGTTAAAAAAACTTCATTTAAATTTACACATTTGCATGTTTTCAATGCTGAAATCTCTATTTTTGAATCCTTCATCATCCAAATAAAAAATCAAACAAAAATACCCTATGAAAAAATTATTATCTATTATGTTAATGGTGCTGTTTGCCGGCTTGGCACAAGCACAGCTGACTACGGTTTTCCAGGAAAACTTTGATGGTACGGTGCAAATGACCAGTGCCGGAACACCCGGTTGGACAGTTGACCCTGCTCTGCAGGTAACACCTTCTAATAGTATGAATGGTAAATATGGTACGAGCAATTCGTCAACCTTAACTACCCCGGCAATGAATTTTACCGGTAACCCATTCGTATTTTTAGACTTCGACCAGATTGGCAAGATCTCCTTCTTTGATGAAGGTGCTATCGAAGTATCGACCAATGGAGGTACCACCTGGACGGAGATAACAAATTTTAATGCCACTTATGTGGGAGGTTCCAACAATTGGACCGCTAACAACAATTTTACGGCTCAGTCCTACTCCAGCACCTGGTTGCCGGGTAATGATGCTGCTGTGCCTACCAATGGCTGGTGGAAACACGAGCGTTTTGACTTAGGTGGTTTATTGGGTAACCAACCAAATTGTTTACTTCGATTTAAAGTTGGCGATCAGGATGGTAATGGTATGAATGGTGCCAACGGATGGAATTTGGATAATATCAGTATCGTAATGTCGAACTGCGAGCAAGTACCTCCTGCAATTAATGTTCATCCAACTTCTTATTTGTTTTGGTCAACATTTTTCTCTGGTCAGATTTATAACAATACAGGACCTTTTGATATTGAGGTTTCCATCACTGATATCTCAACAGTATTGCAAGCAGAGCTACACTACACTATCAATGGTGTTGTTCAACCATT
>JANNXV010000290.1:0-3194 GCA_031409815.1 Bacteroidota bacterium | reverse complement strand
CAAACCGGCACTGGCAAAACAGCCGCTTTTGCAATACCAATTTTACAATTACTGTATGATTCTCATGCAAATGTAAAAGGACACAAAACCATTAAAACTTTAATACTCACTCCTACCCGAGAGCTTGCCATTCAAATAGGTGAAAGTTTTGCAGCCTATGGAAGACACACAGGATTAAAACATACTGTAATTTTTGGTGGTGTTGGACAAAAGCCACAGACTGATGCACTTAAAAATGGTGTCGACATTTTGATTGCAACTCCAGGTAGATTAATTGACCTTATGACCCAAGGATATGTTCATCTTCAACACTTGCAACAATTTGTACTAGATGAAGCAGACCGTATGCTGGATATGGGATTTATTCATGATGTTAAACGTGTTATTGCCAAAATTCCATCAAAGAGACAAACTCTTTTCTTTTCAGCAACAATGCCACCCGAAATTCAAAAATTGGCCGACACTATTTTACATCATCCATCAAAGGTTGAAGTTACTCCTCCTTCTACTACAGTGGATGCAATTAAACAATCTGTTTATTATGTTGATAAACCAGATAAAAAGGATTTGCTAATTCATCTACTTAAAGACAAATCAATTCTGTCAGCTTTGGTTTTTACACGTACCAAGCATGGAGCCGACAAAGTGGTTAAAGATTTAATTCGTTCCAATATTAAAGCAGAAGCCATTCATGGTAACAAATCGCAGAATGCTCGCCAAAAAGCTTTGAGTAATTTTAAAAACAAGCAAACACGTGTATTGGTAGCAACTGATATTGCAGCCAGAGGAATTGATGTTGATGAGTTAACTCATGTTATAAATTATGAGTTACCGGAAGTTCCCGAAACGTATGTGCATCGTATCGGACGAACAGGTCGTGCCGGTTTAAGCGGTGTAGCATTCTCATTTTGCGATGCTTCGGAAAAACCATTACTTAAAGATATTCATAAACTAATTGTGAAAACGCTTAATGTAGTTGAAGACCATCCCTTTCCATTAGATCATTCAGCTCCAGTGCGTGAGAAACCTAAACAAACGGGTGGCAGAAACAATCATTCGCGCAACAGCGGTTCTAATGGTCAGCAGCGAAGTTGGGGTAACAGAAGAGATACAAAACGTGCTCATTAATTAACTTTCGCAAGTTTATTATCTTAGTACCTGATTAAAAAAATGGTTTTGTTATGAAAAAAATATTGTTGTTCGCATTTTTATTTAGTAGTTCATTTAGCAATGCACAAATACTAATTGGTAATGCAAGTGATGCAAATTCTGCTCTTCACTTACATCCTATGCTTGACTGTAATCCTCAATTGAATACACTATCTTTTGTTTATACCTCTGTTCCAATTGGTGGTGCACCAAAAGTGTATACCAATTATTCAACCAATAGTGGTGATACATGGTTAAATGCAGGCGCTATTATTTTCAACAATAACTCTACAGTAAACGCACCCCAATACCCGAATACTTTTATTTACAATCCTGCAGGAAATACAATAGCTGATTCAAGCTATATACATTGGTCAAGCCCCGCAGGCAGCGCTGGAAATTATGTAGCTTTAAGATATGGTAGCACACGTCCAGCTGTTCTACCTTCTACAGTGCTCAATACATTAAGCGTTGCAGGTTCTAATATTCCTGAAGACGGAATAATTACTCAACAAGGAGAATGCTATTTACTAATGCCACCGGTTAAAAGTGGCTCAATAAGTAGTTCGGATAGTATGTGTATTCTTCATGGAATATGGGATTCGATTTCGCGTAACATGATATTCAACACTTCTTATTTAAAATTACCATTGGATCTTGATAGCAATAATGTTTTTAAATATCGAACCGGTGGTATCGCTTTTGCAAACGACAGTTTAACAGGATATATATACTTGTTGGCTCATCACGAATTTTCTATTATTGATGACTCATCCTATTATCCGATTATTTACAAAACAATTGATGGTGGATTAACCTGGAATACACCTCAAGTAATAAATTTAAATAACTGTCATAACCTATTGATGACTTCAGTAACCGGAAAGTATTCAGCCGGATTTGAAGTAGACGGAACAGTTGATATAAATGGAAATCTACATTTAGTTACAGCAGTTGCACCGTTATTGGCTACTAATAGAATGGATTTGCAAGGTGGCAATTGGGGTTTGTTCGACATTTATACCACTGATGGAGGGACAATATGGTATGCAGAGTTGATCAATAAACCACAAACAAATAATGTTTCTTATGGAAATTCAGTATTCACTTATAGCAGAGCACAAGTTGCAAGAACATGGTCTGGCAGTCATCTCTTTTGGGGTTGGTTCGATACAGACACATTAACCTTCGGAACACTTTCAAATACACATCCCAATCTTTTTGTTAAAGCATTTAATGTTAATTCTCAACTATGGACTTTAACTGAAAATAAAACATCTGCTACCAGTACAGCCGCTCTGTGTTCGTTTGGAATAATAGCACCCTACGTTTTGGAAGACGGTGTTAATTACGAATTACCAGTAACAACTGCATTGGGAAATGGAAGCCTAACATCTCCAGCAAACTATTCTTATCTCAACAATATTTTAATTGACAGTACCACTTTTAATCAAACCGGAAATCCTGTACTATTAAACAGTACACCGGTGGCAATAAATTACAGTAGCCCAATTGAGCCCTTTGTTTCTGACATTTTCCCGAACCCTGCCAGCAATAAAATTGAATTCTACATTACTGCAAATAAGGAATCGGTCGTTTCCTATACCTTATTAAATAGCCAAGGTCAATTACTACAAACAACGAGTAATAAAAAGATAAAACTTGAAAATAACCACTTTATTCTCGACACAAAATTGCTAAGTAATGGAATATATTACTTACAGATTATCATTAACGGAAAAACCGTTTCACGTAAAGTGATTATCAATAAATAATTAATTGATTAAATTAAATCAGTTAAAAGTTTAACTCCAACACTTCTTTCGGTTTGAAACCCTTCGCCATGGGCAACTCCAATAATACGACCCATATCCATCGAACGTCCGTTTAAAAATTCCATAAACTCTAAAGTAGAAATTGGAGTAATTGGCTCATCCGATTGTGGATTGTAAAACTGCGTTTTAAAACAACGTATAGCTTCATTTTTCTTATCCATAAACGGAGTAACATCAATTACCAAATCAGGTTTTAAATACCGGTCCTGT
>JANNXV010000289.1:0-3958 GCA_031409815.1 Bacteroidota bacterium | reverse complement strand
GCTTGTACTACAGACGGATGTAATGCAACAACAGGATGTACATTTACTACAATAGTTTGTAATGATAATAACGCTTGTACCACAGACGGATGTAATCCTACAAGCGGCTGTACATTTACGCCAATTGTTTGTAACGATAACAACGCTTGTACTACAGACGGATGTAATGCTACAACAGGCTGTACATTTACTCAGATCAACTGTAATGATCAAAATGCTTGTACAACAGACGGATGTAACCCTACAACAGGCTGTACAAACACAGCAATCACTTGTAATGATGGTAACCCATGTACAACAGACGGATGTAATCCAACAACAGGATGTACCTACACTCCTGTTAATGTAAATGATAACAACTTATGTACAATAGATGCTTGTGATCCGTTTACAGGAATTATCTCACATGATCCGGTTAATATAGATGATGGTAACGGTTGTACTAAAGATGCTTGTAATCCTTTAACAGGAATATCTCATATTGATACTTGTAACGTTTGTGTTCTTCCAACACCGGGTGTAATTACTGGTGCAGGAAACTTGTGTAGCCCAACAGGTGGTGCTATATTCTGTATAGCAGCAGTGCCAGGTGCAACATCTTATACATGGTCACTTCCTGTAGGTACAAATATTGTATCAGGCGGGTCAACTACATGTATTACAGTTTCTTGGAGTACACAAACTATTCACGATGGTATTATTGGTCAGGTTTGTGTTGTAGCAAATAGTGGTAATGGTTGCAGTAGCTTACCGAGCTGTGCTCCATTAACTGTGCAGGCAGTACCTCCTGTTCAGCCACCTTCTATCAGTGGCCCAACGAAGGCTTGTCCTGGAGATGTACTTGTTTACTCTACTGGTTTCGTGCCACGTGCTACTTCTTATAACTGGACAGCCCCAGCGGGTGCAACAGTTACCGCTGGACAAGGAACTCAGAATGCTACCATTACTTATGGAGCAGGCTTTGTGGCTTCTGGTACTGTAACTGTTAATACTTCTAACGGCTGTGGTGCTAGTCCTGTTCGTACGCGTACCGTTAACCGAAACGATTTACTTGCTCCTGGTGCGATTCAAGGACAAGCTGCAGGTGTTTGCGGTATGTCAGGTGTTCAATATTGTGTTGCTCCTTTAGTTGGTGCTACTAGCTATCAGTGGACTGTAACTGGCGCTGGTGCTACCATTAATGGTTCAAGTACCGGAGCATGTATTATAGTTGACTTTACGAATCCTGCTACCGTAACTATTTCGGTTGCCGGTGTAAATGGTTGTGGTGCTGGTTTGGTTCGCACACTTGCTGTAACCGGCAGGCCTGCTACTCCTGATCCAATAACTGGTCCTATTGTGGTTTGTACTAATGGATCATACGTATATTCTGTACCTACTGTAACTGGTGCTTCATTGTATACATGGACAGCACCTGGTTCTGCAATTGTTACTTTGGGTCAGGGAACTAAGATTGCGACTGTGAAATATGGTCCTGTTCCTGCTATGAGTCAAACTGTTTCTGTTAAAACCAGCAATGCTTGTGGAGTATCTACAGCCCGTGCGCTTAATGCAATTACAATAAATGCTTGTATTCGTATGGAAGGTTCTGCAACATTAGCTTCATTAGTTGCATATCCAAACCCTGCTAAGGATTTGTTGAATGTGAACTTCACTAGTTCTAAATTGCAAGACTACGTAGTTAATATTACCGATATGACAGGACGTGTGGTATTGAGTAATGTTAATACATCAGCAGAAGGAGAAAATCATATAGAACTGGATGTTAAAGGTCTGGCTTCAGGTGTTTATATGCTTAACTTCAAAATGGGAGATTCCAACGAACAAATTCGTGTATTCGTTGATTAATTTACGGATAGCAAAATAAATTGTTCTTTAAGAGTCCCAACCGAAAGGTTGGGACTCTTTTTTTTTTACTTTTTTTATAATAAAATGTTATTTGAAACTACAACTTTGTTCCATAGCCAATTTAATTAATAAGTTTTTTTATTTCAACCAATACCGGGCTTTGTAGGATACTCAAAAATGACCTGTCAAATAAAGTAATAGCTGTGCTAAAATTTGAGTATGAGTAACTTTTAGAATATCGCGGGCATTTCTAACTTTATTCGTAATTTAAATAATAACGCTTGTCGAATTCAAAAAATAATGGTATAATTGACGATTAAATCACCACTGACATAACATAGTTTACTTGTTTAAAATTATTTTATGTCCGAAATTCTTTTTTAATCAAACTTAAAACTCATAAATGCATGAAAACAAATCAACAAAAAATTGCTCTCTTAAACAGAGTTAGGCTTTCGGTAAATAAATTTGCCGTACCATTTTTTGCAGCATTACTCATTAACCTGAGTATGTGCTCCAACAATTTATTTGCGCAGGTTACTGTAACAGGTTCTACCGGTGCTGATGCTGTTTACCTTTCGCTTACCCAAGCTGGAGGTGCGTTTGCTGCAATTAATGCAGCCGGAACACAAGCAGGCAACAACATTGTGCTTACCATTACTGCAGATGTTTTAACCGAAGATGGTGTAAACAGTTTAAATGCCAGTGACTGGAGTACATTAACCATCTCCCCTGGCGGTGGCGCAGCCCGAACTATTTCCGGTAGCGTTGCAGGCCCTCTTATTAATTTAAACGGAGCCGACAAGGTTAAAATTGATGGTTTAAATACCGGTAGCAATTCATTAACCATCACTAATACTGCAACCGGTGCATCGAGTACGGTGCGCTTTATTGCTGATGCTACCAACAATATTATTCAGAATTGTACAATTAGAGGTTCTACTACTTCAACTGCAAATGGTGTGATAGTATTCGGTACGGGTACCACCACCGGTAATGATGGAAATAATATTAATAATTGCAACATTACTGCTGCCGGTGCCAACCTGCCACTTAACGGTATTTTTTCGTTAGGCACAAGTGTTACCATCGACAATAGTGGCAACACCATTAATGCAAATAACATATCGGATTATTTTAATGCAACTTCTGCATCTGCCGGTATTAATCTTGCGGCTACCGGTAACACAGCCTGGACTATCACCAATAACCGTTTATTTCAATCAGCCAACAGAACTTATACTTCCGGCATTACTAATTCAGGAATATCAGTACAAACTGGAGATAGTTATAACATTTCCGGAAATATTATAGGGTTTGCTGATGCTGCAGGAACTGGTACTACTAATATGATTGGTTCGCTCCCTGCAACTCCTTTAGTAATTACAGGAACTTTTCCAAGTGCTTATACAATTGCAGGTAGTTCGGTTGCTATACGATACATAGCCATAAATTGCGCATTTACTTCTCAGGGAGCACCCAATTCAATTCAGGGAAATACTGTTGCTGGTTTTGCAATGCTAACTTCAAGCGGACTCGCTTCTGCTAACATTAGTCCAGCTAACACTACCCCAACAGGAATTTTTTGTGGAATTTTTGTGAATTTTGGGAAAGCAAATATTGGAACAGTTAACGGCAATATTATAGGTTCAACATCCGGTACAGGATCAATCTATACCCTCACCACTACATCCGGTGGAGCGGTCACCGGAATTTTAGCTGTTAGTAATGATGCAATAAATATTCAGAATAACATGATTGGTGCTATTGATGCTATGGGCAGTTCGGCAACAATTTGTGGAGGGATTACCGGAATTTGTGCTGATGTTCTAAAAGCCGGTTTAGGCGGAACTTCAAATGTTTCCGGAAATACGATTGGAAATTCAACCAACCCTAATCTAAGGATGGGAAATCTGAATACTGGTGCTGACTTATCTAATTCAGGAACCACATTTAGCTTGACATCAGGGTTTGCATCCTTTTTTGGGATTCTTAATGGTGTTGTGAATTCTGTAACTGGAAGTTTACTTGAAACGGGAACTATCGGAACCTCAAGTAAACCAAACATTATTCAAAATGCCCTTCTTAATTCTAGTTCTATCAGTGCTCT
>JANNXV010000288.1:0-17826 GCA_031409815.1 Bacteroidota bacterium | reverse complement strand
GATCCTGCCCGTTTTTCAATTATCTGAGGCCGAGGCCTGAAACGCAAGTTTAGATCATTAAAATTCAGCCATTTACAGAAGTAAAATCCTTAAAATTCTTATTGGATATATTTAGAATTTATAGTAATATTGCACCCCAGTTAGTAAAATTCCTTCTTAGCTCAGCTGGTTAGAGCACATGACTGTTAATCATGGGGTCCCTGGTTCGAGTCCAGGAGGGGGAGCGAGAGCGGTGAGAAATCATCGCTCTTTCTTTTTGTAAGTCATTTACTCTTTACCTATCAATAAATCTATCGCGAGTTTAAGTAATTCCCAAGCACTGCATTTTGTCATACAGTGACCTATTTTTGCCCTTTTATATGCTGCGGAGAATATTTCTTTTGTTTTTAATACTTATTTGTACTCTGCAAATGTTAGATGCACAAATATCTGATACCACACTGTATCTGACGCCCGTAACCATACACAGCACAAAATCAGAAGCACAACAAATTTCTAATCGCGTAGAAAAGCTAGACACTTCCAGCTATGCTCGTTTAACTTCTTCTTCAATTGCTGATTTATTAAATCGCGAATCCGGTTTGTTTATCAAAAGTTACGGTGCAGGAGCGCTGGCAACAGTTTCGTTGCGCGGAAGTGCTGCTGCTCACACAGCAGTGTATTGGAATGGTTTCAATTTGCAAAGCCCTATGCATGGTGTAACTGATTTATCATTGATTCCATCTTTTCTAATTGACGATGTAAAGGTTCAATATGGTGGTAATGGTGCTTTAGGCGGAAGTGGAGCATTAGGTGGAGCCATACATTTAAGACAAAACACCATTTTTAATACAGGACTTAGTGTTGAGGCATTGAGCACTGCAGGAAGTTTTAATCATTATAAAGAAGGAGTAGCTATAAATTATGGAGGTCTAAATTTTACTAACCAAACTCGATACTACCACGAACAGTCTAAAAATGATTTCAGCTATAAAAGAATTTATGATTTTGATCCGATAGAGGTGAATCAAACTCATGCGGCAAACTCTCAGAACGGTTTTTCACAGGATAATAATTTTCAAATTGGCGATCATCAAATTGGAATACATGCCTTTTATATTTCGAGCTTCAAAGAAATTCCACCATTAATGAATGCCACCATTAGTAAAGCGGAACAGGAAGATCGAAACGCACATATATCAGCCAACTGGAAACTGGATAAAAAATTTTACACTTTCAATTTGAACGCAGGTTATTTAACTGAGCAATTAAATTATAATGATTCGGTTACCAGTATTTACACAAAAAGTAACGCAGCTAGTTTTATTGCTGAAGCTACTATTTTATTTCATGTTTTTAAAACACATGAACTCACTTTGAGTTTAAATACGAACCAAAGCAAAGCACGCGCTGATGGATATACTCAATATAAGTATCGTAACCTGTTAACTACATCAGCATCCTATCTTTTAAAATTTAAACAACGAATGATTGTTTTACTTGGACTAAGCAAAGAATTAGCAGATGGAAAACAACTACCATTGTTGCCTTCGGCTGGAGTAAAATATTTGTTTGGAAATTACTTTTCTGCTCGAGCCAATGCTGCTTCGGTGTATCGGTTACCCACCCTCAACGATTTATATTGGCAACCTGGTGGCAACGCTAACCTTCAATCAGAAAAAGGATTTGTATCTGATATTGCAGTACTATTTACCGTTACCAAGAACCATTCAACATTGCAGTTAGAAGGTGGAGCATTTAATAATCATATTAACAACTGGATAGTATGGCTGCCAGATGCAAATCAAACCTGGACACCGGACAATATAAACAAAGTTTGGTCGAGAGGATTGGAAGCTACCGCACAAATTGATTACCATTGGAGTAAAATAAATTTTCGCTGCAAAGCAAATTATGAATATGTTTTATCTACTAATGAAGAAGTGCGCGATGATGCAATTGCCTCCTTATACAAACAGTTAATTTACACTCCAATAGTGCAAACAAAAATTCTTTCTGCCATTTCCTATCGTAGTTTCGAATTGCACTACAACCATTCCTACACTGGCTATCGGTATACCACAGCCGATAATGAGCAACTCATCGAGCCTTACTCAATTGGCGAATTAGGTTTATTAAAATCGTTTTCAATTAAACATATTTCATTCGATTGGAATTTCACCATAAAAAACATCTGGAACGAACAATACCAAGTGATTGCCTTTTATGCTATGCCGGGGAGGAATTATGAAACCGGTTTACTATTCAGATTCAATAAAAAATAAATCTTCAACTTAACTTATCCGTCAGCAATTTCATTTCGAGACGCGGAGCAATTTTTTCATACAACACATTATAAACTGCATTGCAAATCGGCATATCAACTTTAAATTGTTTATTTATTTCATTAATACATTTAGCAGCATAATATCCTTCTGCAATCATATTCATTTCTAACTGGGCAGATTTTACTGAGTATCCTTTACCAACCATACTGCCAAATGTGCGGTTTCGGCTGAATTGAGAATAGGCAGTTACCAGCAAATCACCAAGATATGCTGAATCATTAATATCTCTTTTTATCGGATGCACCGCATCAACAAATCGCTTTATTTCCTGTATTGCATTTGAAATTAAAACTGCCTGAAAATTATCTCCATAACCTAAACCATGATAGATACCACTGGCAATGGAAATAATATTTTTTAAAACAGCTGAATATTCAGTTCCATAAATATCATCCGACACTGTTGTTTTGATATAACGGCAATTTAACATGCTGGATAAAGCTGTTGCATGATCCGTTTTCTGACAAGCAATAGTGAGATAGGAAAGTTTTTCCATGGCTACTTCCTCTGCATGGCAAGGACCTGTGATGACACCAATATTTTCAAACGGCACCTGATATTTTTGATGAATAAATTCTCCGACAATTAAATTATTTTCCGGAACAATTCCTTTTATAGCAGAAAAAATAGTTTTGTTTTTAAAATCTTCCGCTTGCAGGGAGTTTAATGATGACATTAGGAATGCAGCCGGTACCGCCAAAATAATAATTGACGAATTGCTTAATGCTTCTTTAATGGATGAAGTTGCATGCACTCGATTCAGATCCAATTGCACATCGCCCAAATAATTTGGGTTGTGATGATACTTGCGAATAAATTCAACTGATTCAGTATTCCTCATCCACCATGATACGTCAATAGAATTATTCGACAAAATCTTGGTAAGAGCTGTAGCCCAACTTCCTCCACCTATAACAGCAACTTTTTGCATTCAGAATTTTATGGCTGCGAATTTCATAAATATATCGCCACCAACAATAAACACTTTCAAATTAAGATTTTAAGTTTTATTTTTTTATTAGCTTCGCACTTAAACCAAATAAAATCTATAGCTCATGAAAATCCTAAAACGAATTTTTGTTGTATTAGCGCTTCTAATAGCGGTAATGGTAGTAGTATCATTCTTTCTGCCATCTAAAATACGGATACAACGAAATTTAACCATTAATGCTCCGGCAGCAATTGTGTTTGATCAAGTTAACACTTTACAAAACTGGGAAGCTTGGTCTCCCTGGAAGAAAATGGATCCTACCAGTGCAATGACTTATAATAACATTCCATCCGGAAATGGTGCAAGCTATAGCTGGAAAGGCGAAAAAACAGGAGAAGGCACTTTGACTATTTCTGAAAGTGTACCTAACCAAAAAATTGTTACCGAACTCGATTTTAAAGGCCAGGGTAAATCAACCGGAGGATTTGAATTTAAACAAGCTGGAAACGGAGTAAATGTAAACTGGTATATGGACATGGATAACGGCATGAATCCATTAATGAAATACATGAGTTTGATGATGAAAGGGATGCTTTCAGATCAGTTTGATCAAGGCCTCAACGACATTAAAAAAATTGCTGAAAACACACCTCCAACTCCCGAACCAATGCCTGAAGTTGCACCGGTTGTTGATTCCATTCCACAAAACTAATTTTTCATAGCAATGAAAACTTTCAAAATATTATTAGTTGCAGGTGTTGGTCTATTGCTTATTTACCTTGTGTTTTGCTTAATGGCATCAAAGAATTTTAGCATCGAACGATCTGTGGTTATTAATGCAAACATCGAATCGGTATTTGAAGAGGTAAACGATTTTAACAATATGCAACATTGGAGTCCTTGGAAAGAGTATGATCCAAATATGATTTTAAGCATTGAAGGAAAAATCAATGATCCGGTTTATAAATACAGTTGGAAAAGCGAGAATGACAAAGTAGGACACGGTTCGCTTACGCGAAAAATAACGGAAGCCAATAAAAAAATAAGCAACGATTTACTATTTGACGAGTTTAACATGCACAGCAATGTTGACTGGACATTTGAACAAACACCCGAAGGAACCAGAGCAACATGGATCAACAGTGGCATGATGCCCTTTCTAATGCGTCCGCTAAGTGGAAAAATGGAATCGATGATGGCGCCTGATATGGAGAAAGGCTTGAATCTTTTAAAAGAGTATTGTGAAGCAAAACCAAAACCGATGGCTAACAATATAAAAATAGAATCAACAGTTGTACAAGCCAGCAATTATCTTTCGGTTCATGATACAACTACCATGAATAACATCAGCCAGCAATTAGGTGCTGACTATGGATTAATTCAGCAGGCGATGGCTAAGCAGAAACTGAACATGGCTGGTTATCCATTTGCATTTTATTTTAATGCGCCACAAAACAATAAAGTTGAGATGGAGCCTGGACTTCCGGTGGATAAACCGGGAAAAAATGATGGCAGAGTAAAAGCAGGTACATTGTTAGCAGGTAATTCAGTAGTGGCGCACTATTTTGGATCGTACACTGATGTTGGTAAAGCGCACAGTACTATTGACCAATGGTTAATTGCAAATAATAAAAAATCTGTTGGTCCTCCGTGGGAAGTTTATATTACTGATCCCATGGTTGAGAAGGATACTGCCAAATGGCAAACTGATGTTTATTATCGGATAGAGTAAAAAATTAGATTATTGTTTCTTCTTGTAATCTCCAGTCCAGCTTTTTATTTTCATTCCAATTACCCCAAAAATGGCCTCTTTAAAAATGCTTCCACTCATTTTTGATTGTCCTTCGGTGCGGTCGGTAAAAATAATGGGTACTTCCACTACTTTAAATCCTAGTTTCCAGGCAGCAAATTTCATTTCAATTTGAAAAGCATAGCCGGTAAATTTTATTTTATCGAAGTCGATTGTTTCTAACACCTTTCTAGTGTAACATTTAAAACCAGCTGTAGTATCGTGTATTGGTACGCGTGTAATCATGCGCACATAAATAGAAGCAAAATAACTCATTATTACCCTGCTCATGGGCCAGTTAACCACGTTAACACCGGTTACATAACGAGAGCCGATACTCATATCAGCACCTTCTTCGTGACAGGCTTTGTATAAACGCATTAAATCTTTTGGACGGTGCGAAAAGTCGGCATCCATTTCGAATACATATTGGTAGCTATGTTTTAATGCCCACTTGAAACCATGAATGTAAGCAGTTCCCAATCCCATTTTACCTGCCCTTTGCTCCATATGCAACTGAGTCGGAAATTCGAGCATCATTGATTTTACAATGTCAGCCGTGCCATCGGTTGAATTGTCGTCAATAATTAAAACATCGAAAGGCTGAGGTAATTTAAAAACGGCACGAATAATTTTTTCGATATTCTCCTTTTCGTTGTAGGTTGGAATAATAACAATGCTGTCGGTCACAAACGATAGAGTTTATTATGCAAAAATAACTTTAATGAAACAGTAAACAATACTACCTTTCCAATTTCAGAATTTCATCATCAAATTCAATGTAAAGAATTTATAATGCAATCTTCGATCACCTTAGGATAATTTTGCATTTCCAACTGATGAATTTTTGCCGCGATAGCTTCAACCGAATCATGCTCATTCAATTCCACCTTTGCCTGAAAAATAATATCACCTTTATCGTAATGTTCATTTACATGATGAATGGTTATGCCGGTTTCAGATTCATGAGCATTATGAACGGCTTCATGCACATGCCTACCAAACATTCCCTTACCTCCATATTTAGGTAATAGAGCAGGATGTATGTTAATTATTTTGCCTCTATAAGCATTTATCAGATCAACAGAAACTAAACGAAGATAGCCCGCCAACACAATAAAATTAATGTTGTAAGTACTCAATATTTTTAAAATGCTTGGAGGATCCATCAACAAATCTTTTGATAAATAAACGGATGGTACTTTATGCAAAGCAGCCACATTAAAAACACCAGCCGCTTTTCTATCTGACAAAATACAGCTCACCCAAATCGTAGGATGATGTTTAAAATACCGACAAATAGTATCGGCATTACTACCTTGACCCGAAGCAAAAATGGCAATTTGAGTCATCTGAATTTAGCTGTTAAAATTTTGCTGCCACTATTCACCATCCATCTTTCCATTTCCATACCATTCCAAAATAATTTCAATTGAGCCACTTACAATTTAATGGCACCAAAATTAATCAAATATGGTAGTCGGTAATTTCAGTCTAATTCAAACAACTGTCAATTCTGCTCTTAATTCTGCTGCTGCTGCTGTATCTTTGGGCTACTATTCATTAGATAATTGTCCTTTGTCACAGAGCTTTAAAATATTTGTAGTTGAAGATGATAGCTGGTATTCAGAATTGCTGGTACACCACCTAACATTGAATCCTGATTACGAGGTAATTAAATTTGTGAACGCACGTGAGTGCTTAGCACAACTGCACCAACAACCCAGTGTAATTACCTTGGATTATAGTTTGCCTGATATGAACGGTGCTGAGGTATTAAAAAAAATCCTGGCATTTAATCCTAATATTCAAGTTGTCATCATTAGTGCGCAAGAGAATATAACAACAGCTATCGACTTGCTCAAAAAAGGGGCTTATGATTATATAGTTAAAGACGATGATGCACGCAACCGCTTGTGGAGCACAGTAAATAATATCAGAAAAAATTTATTACTCAAGGAAGAAGTTGAGCATCTGCGCGAAGAAATTGGTCAGCGATATGATTTCAGCAAAGCAATAATTGGTAGTAGCGAAAGCATGAAACGGGTTTTTAATATGATGGACAAAGCTGCTCGGACACATATTACTGTAAGTCTCTCAGGCGAAACCGGAACTGGCAAAGAATTGGTTGCAAAAGCCATTCATTATAATTCAACACGCAATCTCAAACCTTTTTTACCGGTTAATGTTGCTTCAATCCCCCGCGATCTTATAGAAAGCGAATTATTCGGTCACGAAAAAGGCGCTTTTACAGGTGCCATTTCCCGAAGAAAAGGAAAATTCGAAGAGGCACACAGTGGCACATTGTTCCTAGATGAAATAGCCGAAATGGATATTGGCCTCCAAGTAAAACTGCTTCGAGTTTTGCAGGAAAAAGAAATTACCAGAGTGGGCAGCAATGCTGCTGTGCCAATTGATGTACGTATTATAGTTGCTACTCATAAAAACCTGGCTGAAGAAACACGCAAAGGGAATTTCAGAGAAGACCTTTATTATCGTTTGCTTGGCTTACCCATTCATTTGCCACCACTTCGCGAACGCAATAATGATGTACTGCTAATTGCAAAACATTTGATTGAAGATTTTTGTAAGGCGAATAGCATCAAACACAAAACACTTTCGACTGAAGCACAAAAAAAAATATTAGCATACCCATTTCCTGGAAACGTGCGGGAATTAAAAGCCATTGTTGAACTGGCAGTTGTAATGAGTGATGAAGAAACAATACTTCCGGAGGCTATCAACTTTACGTCATCCAATTCAACTGCCGATTTGTTTGCAAAAGAAATGACACTTGACGAATACACCGGAAATATCATACGCCATTATCTTAATAAGCACGATAACAATGTGCTAAAAGTGGCAGAAAAACTTAAAGTGGGCAAGTCAACTATTTATCGTTTGCTAAAGGAAGGAAAGGTTTGACATCAATTATCTTTCGTGAAATTATTAAATTGACACCTCATTAAAAAAGATAATTAACAAAATAATATGTTATTAAGTAAACAAGCTCAGTTTTATCAAACAGCGATGGCACAATTGCTGATTGAGAATAAAGACTTTCTTTATCAAGTAATTAATGCTTCGCCATCATTAATTTTTGTAAAGGATATTGATGGCAGATTACTACTAGCAAATGATGCGTTTTGCGAAACATTCGGCTATAGTCTTCCGGAAATGCTTAATAAAAAAATGGAGGAGCTGCATTCTAACAAAAGTGAAACAAATCAATTTGCGGCTGATGACTTAAAAGTAATAAATACTAGAGCAGAAATTCATAGCGAAACAACTGTAACACGTTTGAATGGTGAAGTGATTTGGTTTGATGTTGTTAAAATCCCACTGGAACAGCCTAATGGAACTATTTATGTTTTGGGTATTTGCACCGACATTACACAACGCAAGCAAGCCAAAGAAAAATTAGTGCTCAGCGATATCAGAATGAAAGAAGCACAACGATTAGCTCGTTTTGGCAACTGGGAATTTGACGTTGTTACACAAGTTATAACTTGGTCGGACGAAGTTTTTCGATTGTTTGGTATGCCTGCTTCAGATAAAGGCCCTTCTTACGAAGAGTATCTCAGTCATATTCACCCAGACGATATCGACAGGCTAATGACTAGCATTGAAAATGCAATGGTAAAAGGTGAGTCTTATGAACTGGATCATCGGGTAGTTAATAGCGATGGCACAATAAAAACAGTGCACGCACTTTGCAAACCTTTAATTAACGAAAAAGGAAATGTGACTAAACTCTTTGGAACAGTTTTAGAAGTTACCGACCGCAAAAGAGTAGAAATGGAATTGGTAGCTGCAAAAAAACAAGCAGAAGAATCAGCCAAGGTAAAAGAACTATTTCTTGCCAACGTGAGTCATGAAATAAGAACCCCACTTGCAGGTGTGCTTGGTATGGCAAGGTTATTACAAAAAACTAAATTGGATGCAAGACAACGCAGCTATCTTGATATTCTAAAAATTACTGCCGATAATTTGTTAATGATTGTAAACGACATTCTTGATATTGCAAAAATAGAATCCGGGAAATTAAGCATCGAAAATATTCCTTTTAAAATCGAAGAAATAGCGGATTTAGCGATGCAAACACAATTGTATAAAGCCGAAGAAAAAGATTTGGCGATTCATTTCTATTTGCCAACAAAATCAATACCTCAAGTTTTAGGTGATCCTCATCGGCTCAATCAAATTTTATTAAACCTTTTAAGCAATGCCATCAAGTTTACTGAAAATGGAAAAGTAGAAATGAGCTGTGAAGTTGTTTCAGAGGTTGGCGATCAAATCAGCATAGAGTTTTCTGTGAAGGATACCGGTATTGGCATACCAGAAAATATATCTGAGCAAATGTTTGAAAGCTTTACGCAGGCATCGGCTGATACCTCACGCAAATTTGGTGGAAGCGGTTTAGGATTGGCCATCAGCCGTAACCTTGTTGAATTGCAAGGAGGACATATCTGGGTAAAAAGTAAAGTTGGAGTCGGAAGTGATTTTCGTTTTTTTATTCCATATAAAAAGGCGCCCGTTGATTTGAGTGTTAAGGAAACAACTAAGATTGAATTTACCAGCCTTGGCAAATTGCGCATTCTACTTGCCGAAGATAATCGACTAAATCAATACGTAACTGAAGCTATGTTGCAAGACTGGGGATTTGTAGTGGATCTGGCTAACAATGGTAAGGAGGCATTATTACTAATCAACGAATATAATTATGATATTGTTTTGATGGACATACAAATGCCAGTTATGAATGGTCTTGAAACAACAGGCGTTATTCGCAAATTAGCTGACAAAAGAAAAGCCGAGGTTCCAATTATTGCACTCACCGCGAACCCAAGTAGAACATTACATAAAAAATATCTGGCCGAAGGAATGTCAGATTTATTAATGAAGCCCTATAAGGAAGAGACTTTATTTACCAAAATAGCCGCTCAAATAAAATTATCAAATCCTGAACTAATTACAAGCATACAACGACCTCGTTTCCCAACCCGAAAAAAACCCCTTTTAAATACGGAGCAATTATATGATTTGTCACAGCTCCGTAGTAATGTGCGAAACAATGAGCCATTCATTAAACGGATGCTAGATATATTTATTGATACTGTTCCTACAATAATAGATCAGATGCACGATCATTTTGGACTCAATGAGATTGATAGTATTTGTTCGCTTGCGCATAAGCTAAAACCAACCTTGGATGGATCAGGAATTATTAGTTTGCATGACACTATACGTAATATTGAAAATTTCAGGGAAAAGAAACGAACACGCGAACAATTAGAAGAAGACTTAAATAAACTTAAAGATGTGATTGCGTTGGTAACAAATGAATTTAAGGAAAAAAGAGAAAAAATGGATGTTTAGAATATCTAAATCAACTCATTCCTTTTTACAGTTTGCTTTTGAAAAATTAAATAATCGCTAAAAGTTATAACTACCGCAACACCATTTTTGCTAATATCAAATATAGCTTTCTAAACCATCACTTAACTGAAATTAATAGTTAAAAACGACTAACTTAATATTAACTTGGTTTAATATTGGCCTGTCGATAATAATACCAATGTGCAGGCCTCTTCGACTTCAATTTTGCCTTCCTTTAATTTGTTTTCCAGTTCAAAATTCTCAGTACCCGGATTAAAAATTACTCTGCGCGGTTTTAGTTTTAATAAATAATCATAGTAGGGAATTTGATTGGTTGGATTCAAATATAAAGTAACAGTATCAATATCTTTTAAGTCAGGCTGACCTTTTTGAATTGTAACATCTGCAACTTTTCTTCCTTCCCTCAAACCGATTGCTTCCACTTCATGACCAAATTTTCGTAAACGATTAACAGCAATATTGCTATAACGATCGGGATTATCAGAAGCACCAATTACTAATGTTTTCATCTCTAATTTAATTGCATAAATAAAATTTGAAATTTAAACTTTCTTACTCTTCAACATAATTCAAATCCTTTCCAAATGTTTCATGCATTCCTGCTAAAGAAATAAATGCAATTATCACCGCAAACGCGCCAACAATTAATGCACTATTTAACAAAGTAAACGAAAGGTTTTTATGGAATAAATCAAAAATCAAAACAAGCAACACCAATGAACCACGTACGAAATTTGGAACTGTTGTGGTAACAGTTGAACGAAGATTGGTACCAAACTGCTCCGAAGCAATGGTAACGAACACTGCCCAATATCCGGCTGCAATTCCAAGCACTGCGCAAATTATATAAAAGCTTGTTGCACTTATATTACTTGTAAATAAATAAATTGGAATCATTATCGTGGTAATAATTAAGTAAAGCAACAGAATTTTTTTTCTTGTCTTAAAAACTTGGCTCAAATAACCACTCATAAAATCTCCAAACGAAGTTCCCAAATAAAAATACATTACAGCACTTCCGGCCAACACTCCTTCAATGTTCAGTTCCTTGGCAAACTCGGGAGAAAAGGTTACCAGAATACCAATCATAAACCAAATTGGAACTCCTATTGCAATACAACTTAAATACCGAACAAAACGTTTTCCATTGCTAAACAGCATAAAAAAATTGCCCCGGGAAATTTTAGAACTCTTCACTTGATGATACATTCCTGATTCATAAACTCCAATGCGGAGTAATAGCAAAACCAATCCCATAATGCCGCCAGCAACATATGCATTCTGCCAACCATACCGTGCAACAATATTTGCAAGCACCGCACCTAAAACGCCAAAAGAAACAACTATCATAGTACCATATCCTCGATGTTCCTTGGTCATCGTTTCATTAACAAGTGTAATACCAGCCCCTAACTCGCCTGCCAAACCTACACCGGCAATAAAACGCAACCACTGGTATTGCTCAATGGAGGTTACGTATGCGTTTAGAATATTCGCAATGGAGTACAATAATATCGAACCAAACAGAACCGAGACACGCCCTTTCTTATCGCCCATTATTCCCCATAACAAACCACCCAAAAGCATTCCAATCATTTGACAATTAATGAGTGTAGCACCTTCACTCAACAAATTATCAGAACTAACACCTAAAGCTAATAAACTCGGAACGCGCACAATGCTGAATAAAATCAAATCATAGATATCTACAAAGTATCCAAGGGCTGCTACAATTACAATAATGTTAAAAGGATTGGTGGAATGTTGCTTCATCCTCTGAACATTGTTACACTATTTATTTGGTTCATTGCTAATTTAAAAATTAAATTAATTTCATAAGTTGTTTCTTTAAACTCACTTTCTCATCAACAATAGCAGCCAACTGATCAATTGTAATTCTGTCTTGCTTCATGGTATCACGATCGCGAATAGTTACTGTGTTGTCTTCTAAGGTTTGATGATCAATGGTTATGCAATAAGGCGTACCAATAGCATCCATTCTGCGATATCGTTTACCGATACTATCCTTCTCTTCGTAAACGCAAATATGTTCAGTCATTAAATTTCGCATAATCTCACGTGCCTTTTCAGGCAATCCATCCTTCTTAGTCAAAGGCAATACTGCCACCTTTACAGGAGCTAAAAACGGAGGTATGCTTAATACCACACGAGTTGTTCCATCTTCTAATTGTTCTTCATTATAAGCTTTGGATAGAATTGCCAAAAACAATCTATCTAATCCAATTGATGTTTCAACTACATAAGGGATATAACTCTCATTATCATCTGTATCAAAATACTGCAATTTTTTGCCTGAAAATTTTTCGTGATTACGTAAATCAAAATCAGTGCGGCTGTGTATTCCTTCTAATTCTTTGAAGCCAAAAGGAAATTCAAATTCAATATCACAAGCTGCGTTTGCATAGTGTGCCAATTTTAAATGATCATGAAAACGATATTGCGAATCTGAGAAGCCTAATGACTTATGCCAAATCATTCTCTTCTCTTTCCACTTGTTGTACCATTCCATTTCTGTTCCCGGTTTCACAAAAAACTGCATTTCCATTTGTTCAAACTCACGCATGCGGAAAATAAATTGACGTGCTACAATCTCATTTCGAAATGCCTTTCCTGTTTGTGCAATGCCAAAAGGTATTTTCATGCGTCCGGTTTTTTGCACATTTAAAAAGTTTACAAAAATCCCTTGCGCTGTTTCAGGACGCAAATAAATAATATTTGTATCCTCTGTAACAGAACCCATTTGCGTGCTGAACATTAAATTAAACTGACGAACGTCTGTCCAGTTGCGCGAACCGGAAATAGGACAAACAATCTCCAAATCAACAATGATTTGTTTTACTTCTGCTAAATCATTTTGCTCCAATGCATTTTTAAAACGTGCATTGATGGCATCAATCTTAGTTTGATTTTCAACTACTCGTGCATTGGTTGCTTTAAATTGTTCTTCGTTAAACGATTCGCCAAAACGTTCGCGTGCTTTCTCAACTTCTTTATTAATCTTGGCTTCAATTTTTGCAACGTGTTCTTCGATTAACACATCCGCACGGTATCTCTTCTTAGAATCCTTATTGTCAATCAACGGATCATTAAAGGCATCCACATGTCCTGAAGCTTTCCAAGTGGTAGGATGCATAAAAATAGCTGCATCAATCCCAACAATATTTTCATTTAATTGAACCATCGCTTTCCACCAATAGTCACGAATATTTTTTTTGAGTTCAATACCGTTTTGTGCATAATCATACACTGCACTTAGTCCATCATAAATTTCTGATGATTGAAAAATAAATCCGTATTCCTTTGAATGGGAAATAATGTTTTTAAACAAATCTTCTGCATTTGTCTTTTTTACTGATCCTGTTGTCATGTGCGCGAAAATAACTTATTTAAAAATGATGTATGAGAAAAAAAATAGTTTACAGCATAAAAGTATTGTTACAGAATTCAGGTTGAAACATCCCCAATAAAGCGTAAATTTGCTAATCAAACAATAAATTCTAAATAGTATAAATATGAGTTCAGACCATAATCAGGAGGCGCTTGATTATCATGCACATGGAAGGCCCGGAAAAATTGAAGTAGTTCCAAGTAAACCTTATAGCAGTCAGCGCGACTTAAGCCTTGCTTATTCACCAGGCGTAGCTGCACCTTGTTTAGCAATAGAGCAACATCCAGAAGACGTATATAAGTATACAGCCAAGGGAAACCTTGTAGCAGTAATTTCTAATGGAACAGCTGTATTAGGCTTAGGAAACATTGGTGCATTGGCTTCAAAACCAGTAATGGAAGGTAAAGGCTTGCTGTTTAAAATATTTGCTGATATTGATGTATTTGATATAGAAGTTGACGCTACTAATGTAGATGAGTTTGTTAAAACAGTAAAAGCTATTTCACCCACTTTTGGAGGCATTAACTTAGAGGATATTAAAGCTCCCGAGTGTTTTGAAATTGAAAGAAGACTTAAAGAAGAATTACGAATTCCGATTATGCATGATGATCAACATGGTACAGCAATAATATCTGCTGCAGCGTTGATTAACGCCTTGGAAATTGCAGGCAAGAAAATTTCTGAAGTTAAAATTGTTGTAAATGGAGCCGGGGCTTCAGCAATTTCTTGTACCACATTATATATTTCTCTTGGAGCTAAACAAGAAAATATTGTAATGCTTGATAGTAGCGGAGTTATTCGAAGCGATCGTGATCAATTAGATGTAAATAAGATCCGTTTTGCGACCACACGGAATATTAACACACTAGAAGAAGCCATGCATGATGCTGATATTTTTATTGGTCTAAGCAAAGGAAATATTTTAAATGGTGCACACTTACAAAGTATGGCGGCTAATCCAATAGTGTTTGCATTAGCAAACCCTAATCCCGAAATTACTTATGAAGAAGCAATGGCATCACGCAATGACTTAATCTTTGCAACTGGAAGAAGTGATTATCCCAATCAGGTAAATAATGTTTTAGGATTCCCTTTTATTTTTAGAGGAGCACTAGATGTTCGTGCTACTCAAATTAATGAAGCTATGAAACTTGCTGCAGTAATGGCGCTTGCCGATTTAGCCAAACAACCAGTACCTGAAATGGTGAATCTTGCTTATAATAAAAAGAACATTGTTTTCGGCAAAGATTATATCATTCCTAAACCACTCGACAACCGATTGATATACACTGTCGCACCAGCGGTTGCAAGAGCAGCCATTGAATCTGGCGTTGCTTTAAAACCAATTACTGATTGGTATAAATATGAAGATGAATTAAAGAAGCGATTAGGACTTGATAATAAACTCATTCGCATTATCACAAGTAAAGCTAAACAAAATCCACAGCGTGTTGTATTTGCTGAAGCCGACACTTATAAAATTTTAAAAGCAGCACAAATAGTTAAAGAAGAAGGAATTGCCTTGCCGATTCTACTAGGTAATAAGAAAAAAATTGCGAAACTGATTAAAGATAACAGTTTAACACTTGATGATATACCTGTAATAGATCCACGCGAAGAACAATCAACCGTAAACGAATTCGGGGAGTTGTTTTTTGAAAAACGCAGACGTAAAGGTTTTACATCTTACGAAGCTCGCAAGATAATGCAGGAACGAAATTACTATGGTGCAATGATGGTTGAAACCGGACAAGCTGACGCATTAATTTCAGGCTTAACCCGAAACTATGCTGACACTATTAAACCTGCATTAAGAATTATTGGTACCGAGCCCGGAGTTACAAAAGTTGCAGGTATGTACATTATGATTACCAAGAATGGTCCAGTGTTTTTTGCTGACACAACTATTAATATTAATCCTACTGCTGAAGATTTAGCTGAGATCGCTCTACTAACTGCTAAAGCGGTACAACGTTTTAATTTCCAACCTCGAATTGCTATGCTTAGTTATTCGAATTTTGGAAGCAGTAATACCGAAAGCGCAATAAAAGTTGGCAAGGCTACTGCAATGCTTCAAAAGAAATTTCCTGCCTTAGTTATTGATGGTGAAATGCAAGCCAATTTTGCTTTCAACACCGCTTTATTAAAAGACAATTACCCTTTTAGTGAATTAATTAATGGAGGCGCTAACACTCTTATTTTTCCAAATCTCGATAGCGGAAATATAGCCTACAAACTTCTTCAAAGTATGGGAGCCGCTGAAGCTATCGGTCCAGTTTTGCTGGGCTTGAAAAAGCCGGTTCATATTCTGCAATTAGGAAGTTCAGTTAGAGAAATTGTTAACATGATTACCATTGCTGTTGTAGATGCTCAATCAAAAAAACCAAATCAACCCGCTGTAGCTACTTCAGGCGAGCTTTTACATTTTGATTAAAGAAGAAAAAGGCAAAAAAAAACTCTGGTTTATCACCAGAGTTTTTTTTATTTCTAATTTCTTATTTAGTACTCCCAAAGATCATGCTCTAGGTTTATCATATCCTGTTTAATACGCTCTGATTCCAGCAATGCATCCAATGGATTTGCTTTATAGTCATCAATCCTACGGTTATAAACATTATCCTCTTTCATGATATAGCTGTTGAACATCCTTTTCATAAAAATATCATCATAAGTTAAACGCTGTGATGTGTTAAACCGGTTTGAAACTTCAGCATTCGCAAATATTCTGCGTGCTTCTGGAAAATAAACCCAAAACAACAATTTCTTCTGTCCGCCTTCAATTAAATTTCCATCCTGATCGCGAGCAAGTGTCATTGGAGCGATGCCGATAATGCGAACATCCATAACTGAACGTTGCTTATCAAAAAACCACTCTTCTTTAACACGATATTGAATTACGTCATCAGGATTAAATGCACGGTATACAACTGAATCATAAGAATCATAAGGAGGCTCAGAACGGGTTACTTGGATAGTAATAGAATCAGCACCACCAACTTTTGAAAACTCAGCTGCTGTCATCGGGAAAGTAAATTCATCATCATCCGTTCTGTATGCAGTTAAACTTCCTTCCTTAACAGCATCCATCAATAAATTAACGAGGTTCTTACGATCCTTAGTTTCATTTGATTTAGGATAACGCAATGGTGCATTCATCTTTTCGTTCAAATCAATGTGTCGCCAAATCTTTTTTGACCACATTACATCTGCCTCTCTTAAGTAAGAATATCCAACTACTTTACGTGCAGGATTATTTTCCTTAACATAGATGCCATCCAAAACATTCTGGGCATAAGCAAATGCACTTGATATTAACAATGCCATTACAAGAATTCCCTTTTTCATTGTGGTGGATTTTTTTGTTTGTTTACGTAAATTCCTCTAAGATGTTACCGCTTTAACGTGAGAACTAAACTTTTATTGAACAGTAAGAACTATCGAATTAATATCACGAACCGTATTATCTGGCATTGTTGCCTTGATATATTCAAACAATACCTTATCTCCTGCTCTGCATTGGCTTATAACATCGCGCATTTCTTGTGTTAAAACATTGCCTTCAGTGGCCTTTTCGATTGGATCTCGACCTTTTCCATAACGACTCATTTTAAAAGACTTTACTTTAGAGAAAAGATTGAAATCAAAGTTCTCCATTTCAGGAATAATTGCTGATTGTGCTGCTAATACACTCTTAGCGATAGCTCCTTCTCTTTTACCTGCAATTTTTGCTACAGGGTTTGGTATTTTCTTTACACGAAACTTAAATTCTCCCATTGGCAAAGGTGGCTTGCCTGCTGTTAGCTCTGCACTTACCTTTACAACAGCTTCTCCAACAGTTGTTGCCCTGCCAATAAAATGTCCCTTTCCTAATGCAGGATCAGGTGCTAATGTTAATCCCGTAGCAGTAAATTTTACTTTATCTGCTGCAACACCAGGCACAGAAATAGACATTGGATTATCTACTCCAATG
>JANNXV010000287.1:0-40478 GCA_031409815.1 Bacteroidota bacterium | reverse complement strand
GTATAGTACCTCCTACCATCAACCATTTTGAAGATGATGCAGAGTTAGATCCACGATTAAACCTCACCTTCAACAAGGCACAAAAAAAAGTTGTCAAAGTTGCGTTGAGCAATACGTTCGGATTTGGCGGTCATAATGCCTCAGTGATCATCCGAAAAGTTGAGTAAGTTCAAACTCCGTGTGGAATCTTCTTACTTTATCAAAACCCAATACCAAAGAAGATAAAAAGCTTATCACTGCAATCAAGACGATTGCTGGGTTTTCACCTTCAAATCTTGCGCTGTATCGCTTAGCTACACTACATAGCTCTAAGTCAAAAGAGGCAATCGGATTCAGAGAATCAAATAGAGCAGACGCAGTAATAATATATATTCCTGTATTGCTCATACTGGTGGCAGTGGTTGTGTAAAGTATACTATCAAGACCTAAATCACTTGTTGTTAAACCCGTAGAATCAAGAGGCACTCCATCTACGAATACAGAAATTGTAAATTGTGGAAGCATTTCACCAAATTTCTTTGATTTATTGTCAGCAATAATGCTTACGTTTTGTTTAACGGGATTAAAGAAGAAGATAGTATCAGAAAATCCACCATCATTATTTAAAGTTATTGGAGGATTATAAACTTGTATAGGAGGATTGCCTATGAATGTATCTATTTCAGCAGTTAAAAGTGATGAACTAATCGGTGTGGTTGTTAATGGCACACCTCTGAAATACACCACGGATTGAGGTGTAAAATATTTTCCTTCAACTGTTACAGTAAATGGTTGTGTTCCCGGAGTTACTCCTGCTGGAACACTTAAATTAAGAGCGACAGGCTTTGGTGAAGCAAAAGTTTTTATTGCCTCATCAACTTGAACTAAACCACTACCTGAAGCCGAGTCGAGACCTGCGGTTAACATTTCGACCGATGTGCTTTGTAGTAATGTTCGCATCTCAGCAGGCGTTATTCCTTGATTAAGAAATTTAGCTTTTGCTTCTAAAATTAAAGCTGCAGCACCTGCAATGTGTGGAGCAGCTGCAGAGGTGCCTAAGAAGTTTGGGAATAAATCACCATCTGGATTTCCACTACCTAATTCAACAGTGGTATTAACTCCATCAGGGCCGGCAAAATCAGGTTTGTTTCTAAGGACCCCGTTTACCGGAGTGCCTCCTACTGATGAGTAGTATCTAATAACCGGAGGTGTTATTCCAAATGCAGGAGTTTGAGTATAGCCAACAGCTCCAACAGCCATTGCACCTTCTGCATTGGCTTGTCCAACAATTGTTGATGTACCACTATTGTATTCATTTATGATTAGTTCACCACGAAAAACAACATATTTTAATAAAACATTATCAGTGCCAGCAGCTCTGATAATCATAATATTTGAAGATGTGTTTTGAGTAACATTGAATGATAATACTTCGAGCGGATCGCCACCAATATTGTTTCGGTTAAAACCGAATAATGTTGTCCCATTGTTATTGGTAAGATAAATATCCAAATCATTTTTGGTTCCTGTTTGCGATTGACCTAGCGAATAAATAGAGTCGGCCCATTGTAATACGATGGTATAACTTCCGGGAGTAAGTAGTACTTCTTGTAAAATATCTCCACCACCAAAATCGTGAGCTACGCCTGTAATACCAGCCGGTGCAGCTGCCGTGCTAAAAGTGCTTTGATAAGATTTGTTTCCAAAATTACCAGCGGCAGAAAAATAAGAAACCCCTTGGCTGGCAACCAAATCAACGGCTTTTGCAACCACGCCATCTTCAAAATAGGGCTCGGTGATATAAGTAACATCATCAACAATCGCATCACATGTATCCTGTTGAAGAAGTTTAATTCCTTGCGCAAAATTACCCGCGCTTATAAATCCGGTATGAAATGAAAGTGCAGCTCCGGGAGCAACATCATGCACTATTTGTAGCATTGCTCTTCCTTCATCAGAACTTTGACCAAAGGGATATTCTCGTAACACTTTTACTGGCTTCGGATAGGTGATGTTTCCAATACCAGGCAAATCTCCATTTTGAACATTGGTTAATGCAGGATTGCCAAGGATGGTGTTATAACTATTAGATATTACTCCCACTTTATAACCTTTACCGTTTACATCAAATCCACCGCGTGCAAGGTCACCTTCTATTGAAATATCTCCTCTTGTATATGTAGCCCCTGAGTCAACTAAAGCTGTTTTTGAAACTGGTGGAAAAAGTGGTCGAACATAATCGATCAGTAATGGTAAGCTATCTAATTTTAAAAGATTAGCGATTTTATATTTACCGGAGATGATTAACGTATTAGGTCCATTGTCAATAAAATCAGTCATGCCATAATTAGGTGTCTGCAATAAACTAAACAAAGTGTTATATTGATTTTGAAGCGCAATCACCTCAATCCATACACTGTCACCTGAAATACGCAGGTTCTTTGCTGAGGCACCTCCTGCAGGATTACTGAAAAGCATGAACAATTCCGACCCTATAAAGTTTCTTACTTTTCCACTATCCGGGGCTTCTAAGTCAGGAATGATGCATGGGATAAAAATTACATCTACTGTATCTTTTGCTGTGCATCCTCCAACGGGATTAGTAACTGTCAAAACATATTTACCTGCTGCATCAACTATTGGGTTTTGAGTTAAGGCACCTGAAACAATATGTGCATTTCCTAAGGTTGTCCAGCTGTATTGAGCATTTGTAGTTGATGACGATCCATTCAGTTGTACGGAATTAATACTACAAGTTAATTGCTTGTTGCTACCGGCATTACTATTTGAAACACATCCGCCATAAGTCGAACAAATTATTGTTACGTTATTTCTAACATTAACTTGCGTACCACTCCAAAGTGCACCGGTTAATGTTGAGGAACTACTTGTTGAACCAAATTGAATACCAGCATATGGCGCCCACACGGTTCCAAACCATTCAGATTTACGATTTCCATTTACACCATTTGCTTGCTCCCATGCAAAAGTGCCATTTGATGAGCCAACACCGTTTCCATGTGTTTCTGCAAATATTCTGGACGCATCACCTCCATTAATTAAATCAACATTAAGTTTATTAAGGCTAACATTTCCGTGCACATAAATATAAAAATTTCCAGTAGCAGTATTTTGAAAATCAAAAACAAACTTATTGAATGGTGTTCCTGAATTTTTTATGGAATTAAAAACGTATACACCTGGTCCTGAAAAAGTCAATGTCTTGTTTGAAGACAAAGTAAGATTTTTATAACTACCGGGTGTTATCGTTTGACTTCCTGTAATATTTGTTGTACCTGCAGCAGGAAAATTGGTAATAGCAGGCAGACCTGGCAATGTTGGCAATAGAGGAACTCCTAAGATTTCGCCACCTGTAGGCACAGGTCCACTATAAGCAGTACCAACTGGGTGAGTAACTACCCCAGTTACGCTACCTGTACCAATTGATATTTTACCATTAACATCAATATTGCCAACAAGGTTGGCACCATTACCAACTTGAAGCACATTACTAATTGAGGCAGATGAATTGGCAGCGGTAATTTTTCCTGTTATTGCATTATTAGTAGATAATTCAACCCTTCCATTACTATGAATATTTCCGGTTGCTGCTATTGTACCGGTTGTTTTAACCAACACATAACTACCCGTTGAACCACATGTAATACAAGATCCATTACCAATAAATGTACCCAAACCAGGGCTTGCTGGTGGTGTACAATTTCCAACACTCGCGTTTCCGCTAAAGAGCACGAAATCGCTCATTTGAAGTTGCTGAGAAAATACAGATTCACTAATCAATATTAAAATTAATAATAGAAACCTGTTAATTGAAACAAGAAAATTAGAAGTTGTTTTTGTTCTCATAGTTAAAATTGTTTTAGTACATTAATAACAAAACATTAGTGAATAATGTTTTAGAAACTAATTTAAAGGGTTCTTTTTGTAAAATTGCTTTATTTATTGCGCAATTTACGAATTAATTTTCATTTAATAACCATCAAAATCAACATTAAAAGCTATTTAGAAAAGCAATTAGTTGAATTAAAGTAATGGCTAAAGAATTAGCTATTTATCACAATAGCTATAAATGAATTCGAAGAGTTCACTAGGTAAAACAGGTTAATACCAACCAGGATTTGACTTGATAAACCCCATTTGCTGAAGAAAAATAGCAAGTACAATTATTATTGCAATAGCAGTACCCATCCAAATGGTCAAACGTTTATAGTGTTTGGCATCGCCTTTTAGCTTATTGTATCGGTAAACATTAAAAACAACCTTCTCGGCTCGATAAAAAGCACCTTCACCCTTAACGATATAATCGAATGCACCGTATTTTATTGAGTTCACAGCAACTTCAATTTTATCCTGGCTTGAAATCATTACTACGTCTACATCTGGATAGAGTTCTTTCATTTCTTTGAGCACCTCAATACCGTCCATTGCGTCCTTGACTTTTGTATTCAGATTATAATCTAAAAAAACAAGAGTTGGTTTACGTACTTTACCGGCAGCAATGCACTCTTCGCCAGTACCAAAGGAAAGTATCTGATAACCTGACATTTTAGATAAATGATCTTGCAGCAATTCGCGCTGCAAAGGTTCATCGTCTACAATAATTATTAGCGGTTTGTTTTCAGACATAAATTTTAACTAAGTAGTTAATTGGTTTAACTCCTGTTCAAGTTCTTTACTGATGATCTCGTATTGTTGGCGAAAATTATTTATCATTTCCGGCAATCGATCAGTGTCAACTTGAGCATCGGCCTGTACTTCAATTTGTTTTATAAGCTCTTCACTTCCCTTAGCGCCAAAATATCCCAGCTGAGGCTTAATGGAATGTGCAGTTTGTTTTACAGCTACCCAATCTTTACTGAGTGCATGCAATTCCATTTGAGTAATACTTTGTGGGGTTCCACTTAAAAACATCCGAAGATACTTTACCATTTTATCGGTTTGGCCTCCGGTTAAACTTCTTAGGAAAGTTAAATCCGTTAATTTTTTGTTATCGCTCATATAAATTTTAGAGTTTCAAAAATAGTAATTTCTATACTAGCTGTAATATTTTTTGTTTGAGTTGCGCAGGTTCAAATGGTTTTGCAATAAAATCATTCATGCCTGATGCAAAACATTTGTCAATTTCTTCTTTAATAACATTTGCTGTCATCGCCATTATTCGTGTTTTACCCTTTTCATCATTCAAGCTTCTGATTTGCATTGTTGCTTCGTACCCATCCATTTCAGGCATTTGTATATCCATTAAAATCAAATCGAATACACGCGAAGTTCCCATAACCATTTCTACAGCTTCACGACCATTGTTTGCAACATCTACAGTAATTTGGTTGAATAATGATTGTAAAGTATCGACTGCAACCATTTGATTAAATGGCTGGTCTTCTACTAATAAAAGATGTAGAGGCTTATCTGGCTGAATATTGTCATCAGAAATAATTTTTGATAAGGCCGATTCCACAAATTCTCCTTTTTGATATGGAATAATTACCTCAAAGGTGGTTCCTTTACCAAGCTCACTTTGAATATTTACTGTTCCCAAATGAAGGTCGATTAATTGTCGGGTTATGGTTAGTCCTAAACCAGTACCTCCATATTTACGCGTGGTATCACCACTAGCCTGGGTAAAACTTTCGAAAATCTTATCAATATTTTCCGGAGCAATTCCAATGCCCGTGTCAATTACCTTAAAACTTAGATTAAGTAAATCAGTATTCGCATTTTGAGCCGGATGTAAATCTACAGTTAAGCTAACTCCTCCAACTTCGGTAAACTTAATAGCATTGCTCAAAAGGTTGATTAAAATTTGAGTGAGTCGCACAGGATCTCCTTTAATAAACTCGGGAACATCTGCGTGAATCGTATAATTCAACTTAATCTTTTTTTCATCAGCCTTAACCTGCAAGGTATTTATTACTCCTTCCAAGGTTTCATTTAGCGAGAAATCAATTTGTTCAAGATCAATTTTACCCGCTTCAATTTTTGCCAGGTCAAGTATATCGTTTATAATTCCTAAAAGATTGTGTGATGCCAGCTTCATTGAACGCAAGTATCTTAATTGGCCTTCTTTGGGTTCCTGATCTAGCAATAAATTGGTCATGCCAATTACTGCATTTAAGGGCGTTCGAATTTCATGGCTCATATTAGAAAGAAACTGCTGCTTAAATTTTTCAGATTGCTGAGCACGTTCTTTCTCCGTTTGAGCATCTATCAAATCAGCTTTGGCTTTAAGTCCTTGCTTGATCATAGCGTACTCATTAATTGTTTTATTAATGGTAGTCTCCAGATCGCTAAAATCTATTGGTTTTGTTAGAAAATCAAATGCGCCACGGTTCATCGCAGTGCGAATATTTTGCAAATCAGAATAGGCTGAAACCACCACTGCCTTAACATGCTTTTTGAGCTCACGCAATTGCGAAAGCAACGTTAGCCCATCCATTTCCGGCATGTTAATATCAGTCATTATCATGTCGAAGTCTTCGGAATTTGCTATTTTATCCAGAGCCTGTTTACCATTTAAGGCAAAATCAAAAACATACTCGTTATTCTTGATTTTTTGGCGAAATCTCTGTCTAATTAGTAATTCCAGATCCGGTTCATCATCTACAACCAAAATTCGTGCAGGTGCGTTTTGCATTTTATAATTTTATTAATTGATTTTTATTAGTAGTACTACGCTTGTCTAAAGATTAATTTTCAGAGAGGGGTAAAGTTACGCTAAACTCGGTATAAACATCTAATCTGCTTTCTACTTTTAATGTTCCTCTATGTGCCTTAATTAAATCGTAGCTTAAAGATAATCCTAAACCGGTTCCGGTACCTGCTGGTTTGGTAGTATAAAATGGTTCGAATATTTTTTCTTTAATTGCATCTGGAATGCCCTTTCCATTATCCCGAATGGTAATTTTAATTCCCTCTTCAACAACTTGTGTTTTTATAATTACCAATGGCAAAAAATATTCGTTTGCAGTCTTCTTTTTGTCATTAACAGCATAAAAAGCATTGGTTAACAAATTAAGCAGTACTCTGCTAATGTCTTGAGCAGAACAAAGAACGAGTGGCAATTCGGCAAAATTCTTTTCAACCCTACAACTAAAAACAGGATCAGATGAATGTAACCCTTCATAGGCAAGGGGTATAAAATCATTCAACATAATATTTATATCCGTTTTTTGCTTTTCAAAAGATTCGTTACGGCTATACATTAACATACTTCTAACAATGCCGGAAGCTCTGTTGCTATGTTCTTGAATCCGACCCATATTTTCAGATAACTCATTAAGAAGTTGAGGCTGTTCTTCTTGATTTGCTTTGGCTATTTCGTCAATTAATTGAACACTGGATTCGGAAAAGTTTTTTACAAAGTTGAGTGGGTTTTGTATTTCATGCGCAATACCTGCAACCATTTTACCTAAAGATGCTAATTTTTCCTGCCGTATTAACTCCTCTTGCGTATTTTGTAATTTATTTAACGCGTGTTGTACCTCATCTTTAGATTTCTTTAAGGCAAGTGTTTTTTTACGGTTTTGCTTAATACTTACTAAAGAAATAATTAATAGTAAGGTGGTTAAAATAAAAGCACCGATAAATGTATTTTTTACTTTTTGTTGCTGTAAGGCCTCCTTTTCATTTAGGCGCTGTTGAGCTTCATTGTCGGCCTTTTGGGCCTTAATATTAAACTGAAGAAGCTTTTTATCATTTTCTTCATCATATAAAATGCCTCTCAGACTATCATAAACATTGAGAAAGTAAAACGCATCTTTAAAATTGTTTTTTTTAAGATAGGCGTCTGAAATTATTTTAGCAGCCTCGTATTTCAAGCTTTTATTTTTAGTTGAATCAGCTATAGTATAACACCTCATTGCGATCATTAAAGCAGAATCAACCCTATTTTGAATTAAATACAAATTAGCCAGTTTTGTTCCGGCATAAGAAATAGCCGAAACGTTTTTTTCATGATCAAAAAACGTATATGCGGTTAAATAATAGTAGGATGCACTATCAAGTTTATTTTTTTTTAGAAAAACATCGCCTGTGCCAACATTGGTTTCCATTCTTCTCTGACGAGATACTATCGAATCAGGCTGACTTAGAATATTCATAAAAATGTGATAGGCCTCATCAAGACTGTCTATCTTAGTCAATGCTAATGCTTTCAGGTATTTTGAGGTAAAAGATTCAACATTGAATTTTCCCAAATCAGCTTCACTAATTGCCTCGTCAAGATAGCTAATTGCTTCTGAATAATTATCTTTTTGATAATAAATCAAACCTAAATACTTTAACGGAACACATGCCTTCCCAACATAATTTTCAAATTTATAGGTTCGCTTAGCTTCAATAAGCAATCGTTGGGCTTCCACATAATCATCGGCTGTTAAATAGTATCTTCCTAATTCCACTTTTACATCAGCCACCCGTTCTATTAAACCATTTTTTAAAGCTAATTCAAGTGCTGTGTCTAGATAAGGTTTGCCTTTATAATATTGCTCTTCGTAATCATAAGCCTTATAAATAGAAATCAATAAGCCTATTCTATCGTTGTTAATTAAATTGGAATTTTCCGAAGCCTTAATTAAACTATCTATATAATGGGTTTGTCCGAAACATTTGCATTCAGCAAGCAGCACCATTGCCATTAATAACACTAAATAATACTTACAAAAAGTATTCATTCTGCTCTGTTAAGAAATATAGTTTGGTGGTAAATTTATACAATACTGTTTCAAAAAGGAGTATTCCTTTAAAAGTACAACTAAATATCTGCGATTACTTTCAGAATCAACACCATCCGAACTAAAAAGCCGATTCTGAACCCTTTAGCTTATTGATAAATGTCTTAGTACGCTCCAGGTTTAAACTATCCAATTGATTTCGGTTTAACTCACCAGTGTCCATAAATTTGAAACTAAATTCGTTCATAAACTTATCTGGGTTAACACCAGAAATTTGAAAAATACGAGAATATTGATTACTGAGGTTATTGAGTTCTATTTCCTGTTCCTTTGTAAATGACATATGGTTATGTTTTTTGGTGCTTGCTAAATTATGTCTCATTTAATTAACTTATTTCTTCATTATCAATAGTTTTCAACATTCAACGGTTGGTTAACTGATTTAATTGTTTCCCTAAAAAAAAATAATTCATTAACCGATACCATCCAAAGCCTTGTGTAACTAAGGTGTTAATAAAATAATCTAAAATTAAAGTTAGGTTAATTATACAATTTAAAAATTGGTTATGCGTTAGTTAGCAAATTCATAAAAATAATACTTGACACGTGCTGTTTAATGTGTACCTTGCACCCCGTAAGTTAGGTCAAGAAAAAGATAAAATAGCGTTAATAATCAAATAGATATGAGACAACTAAAGATAACAAAATCCATTACCAACAGAGAAAGTGCTTCTTTCGAGAAATACTTGCAGGAGATTGGTAAGGAAGAATTAATAACCGCACAAGAAGAAGTTAATTTGGCCCGTAGAATTCGTGCCGGGGACCAAAAAGCGCTGGAAAAGCTTGTGAGAGCCAACCTTCGTTTCGTGGTTTCAGTTGCAAAGCAATACCAAACGCAGGGATTGAGTTTACCAGATTTGATTAACGAAGGTAACTTAGGCTTAATTAAAGCCGCTAAGAAATTTGATGAAACCCGTGGTTTTAAGTTCATTTCTTATGCTGTTTGGTGGATTCGTCAGAGCATTATGCAAGCATTGGCAGAGCAAGCACGCATTGTTCGATTGCCTTTAAATCAATTAGGTGCAGCAAATAAGGTTAAGAAGGCATTTAGTGAGCTGGAGCAAAAATTTGAGCGTGAACCTAGTGCAGAAGAGTTGAGCAATTTGTTGGAATTACCAATGGACAAGATTGCAAACACCATGAAAATGCCGGGTAAACATGTGAGTATGGACGCTCCATTAGTTCAAGGCGAAGACAGTACATTATTAGATGTATTGGAAAATGGCGATTCACCTGGAGCTGACGCATTATTATTAAATGAGAGTTTGCAAAAGGAAATTAACCGTTCACTGGCTACATTAAGTGAGCGTGAGCAAGATGTAATAAAAATGTTTTACGGCATTGGCATTCAACATGGCTTGTCGTTGGAAGAAATCGGTGAGAAATTCGATTTAACCAGTGAGCGAGTTCGCCAGATAAAAGAAAAAGCTATTAAAACGCTGCGTCAAAATTCGCGTAACAAGTTATTAAAGGCTTACTTAGGTTAAGATCAATAGATTATTCAAAAAAACCGCTCTTATACAGAGCGGTTTTTTTTTGATTTTACCAATAAAGTTTCAAATACAATTGACTTCGTTTAGCAGAATGGTTGAGTTAGGCTATACTTATACTTACCATTTTCATCTATTTTTAGTTTATTTATCCCTTCAAACAAAATTGTACATAATTAACAAGGCTTATATCCAATGCACTATTTCCGTGAAAAAGTAATTCTTATCACAGGCGCGTCTTCCGGAATAGGTCGTGCTTTGGCTGAACATATTGCAGCTGAAAATGTGCAACTAATTCTGACTGCACGAAGAATGGATGAGTTGGAAATAGTGAGTGAAATTTGCAAAAAAAAAGGTGCTCAATGCAGTTGCTTTCATCTTGACATTAGTGACAGTAAACGCATTCAAGATTTGGCACTTGAGTTAAGTGCTAAATATAATTGTATCGACATCCTAATTAATAACGCAGGTATCAGCCAGCGATCATTAGCAGAAGAAACGCTAGAGGTTGTTGACCGCAGAATAATGGAAGTAAACTTCTTTGGACCGGTTCATTTAACCAAACAATTGTTTCCATTATTACTAAAATCAGCTAAAGCACAAATTGTTTTATTGAGCAGCCTTACCGGAACATTTGGTTTCCCTTTACGCAGTGCTTATGCAGCATCTAAACATGCTATTGAAGGTTTTTTTGAATCCTGGATGCTTGAAAATAAACATGGTAATATTAATTTTACCATTATTGCACCCGGCAGAATATTTACCAATATTTCGTATACCGCTTTGAAAGCCGATGGAAATACTCAAAATACATTGGATGATGGGCAAAAAAACGGAATTAGTGCTGAGGTTTGTTCAAAAAGGATTATCTCGGCAATTATTAAATTGAAACGAAAACTGTATATTGTTAAAAATGAAAGGGTATTGTTAATTGCGAATCGCTACTTTCCATCGCTATTTATATTCCTTGTTAAAAAATTAAATTTAAAATAATGAACCTAATAGCAGGAGTTCAACAAGTTGGTGTTGGTGTTAATGATGCAGACAAAGCCTTCAAATGGTTTAGACAAACCTTGGGCATTAATGCAAAAATTTTTGACGATAAAGCGGAAGCTAAACTAATGGTGCAGTACACCGGTAACGAAGTTCATGCTCGTAGAGCAATCTTAGCATTAAATATGAATGGAGGTGGTGGAACTGAAATTTGGCAATTTACTTCACGCGAGTCTGTAAAATCTAATGAGGTAATTAAATGGGGCGATCTTGGAATCAATGCTGTTAAAATTAAAAGTAACAATGTAAAACAATCGTATCAAACGATTATTTCAACAAACAAAACAGAGTGTGGAACAGCTCCGGATGGCACCTCCAATTTTTTAGTTTTTGATGATGATAGAAATGCCTTTCAAATTGTGAATGACACCTCTTGGTTTAAGAAAAAATCATATATGCAAGGAGGAGTTTGTGGCGCTGTAATTGGCGTTAGCAATATGGATGAGTCGATTAAGTTTTACCAGAAAGGATTTGGTTTAAGCGAAGTAGTTTATGATGTAACAGGCACGTTTGATGATTTAGGATTGTCAAGTGCAGGCAAACAATACAGACGTGTTTTGTTAAAACTAAAAAATGATTACAAATCAGCCTTTAGTCGTTTGTTTGGCGATATACAAATAGAATTGATTCAAACATTAAATGAGCAGCCCGTTAAAATTTTTGCTAACCGTTACTGGGGCGACATTGGTTTTATTCATTTGTGTTTCGATGTGCCACATATGAATGCATTAAAATCGAGCCTAGAGAAAAACGGATATCATTTTACAGTTGACAGTTCCGATACTTTTGATATGGGCGAAAGTGGTGGCCGGTTTAGTTATGTTGAAGATCCGGATGGCACTTTAATTGAAATGGTGGAAACTCATAAAGTACCGGTACTTAAAAAACCACGCATCTTTATCAATCTCGACAAAAGAAAAAATGGAAAACCATTGCCTAACTGGATGGTAGGTTTGTTGGGATTAAATAAAGTTAAGAATTAAGCAATAGCCAATAAAGAAAATCAATAACAGATAAACCGGCAATAAAAAAACGAGTACTCCTAACAGAATAGAATCGTAAAACAAATTGCCCTTTGTAATTTTATAGGTTAACCATTTGCAAAAACTGTAGTGAGGAATTAAAATAATTGACTGGTGAATTTTTGACGGCAATAATTTTTTATGAAAAACGGATGTAGTTGGTATTTCTTTTTTTAGTTCTGTCAAAAACGCAACTCCTTCATGTTTTTTCTCAAGTGAACTCCAATTGCTCATAAATTTTTTGTGCCGTTCACTATTCTCTACTAGTGAGTCATCTATATACGCCAAACTATTTAAGCGCTTTCCTAATAGTTGATTAAAATCATTTGTAAAACTGCCTTGAAAATCGCTACCCTTAAAATCAGCAGCAACTATTGGCTCACCATAATTGATGATTAAAGATTTACCTGCTCCAGAAAAATGTTCATACGTTAGCCCAACCGGAATAACCATTGCATTTGCTGTATCTGGGTTTAACCAAGCTTCTTTAGCCATGCGTGCTGTGCCCTTTTTCATAGGCCTCAATCTCCAGTTATTCTCACACAAGCCTTCTGAAAAAATTAGAATTGTACCATTTGATTGCAATATTTGTTGCGCAGCATCAAACGTTTCAAAGTTCTTTTCAACATTATCCTTGCCCTCCGAAATGCGATAAATCGGTATCATTTTATAGGTTGCTAAAATTTTAGCCAAGAATTTATTTTTGAAAGCATCACCTCGTGCCAACGAGTAAATTCCACCATTACTTTCTACAAGCACTGAAGTTACAATAGCATCTAAAAAAGAATTAGGATGATTTAAAGCCAAAATTACCGGCCTGGTGCCAATAAGTGTTTGATCACCAATGATCGTAATTTTTCTAAAAAAAATGGAGCATGCTTTTTTAAAAACAATTTTTGAGATGCCGTATATCATATACGAATCAAAGAAAAGAAAAAAAGGACATCCTAACCCATTACTTCTTCAAGTACGGTGTATGATTTAAGTCGAACTCCATTCGTGTGATGAAGTTCATAGTAGCTAATGATGCCATGCAATAATTGTTTGCGCTCACTGGCATTAATGCTCAGTGTATTTAATTCCTCAAAACTAATTTGTGAAAGCATGTGAAATTTTTCGCTCAATGGAGGTTCAAAATAATTTGGATGCAGTGGTACTTGTTCCTGATACAATCCTTCCAATAAATTGAAATAAGGATATTCGTAAGTAAAAGTTGCCTGAGGATAAAATCCTAAATAGCGGGTGAGCTGTATCATAAAACAAAGATGAAACCGGCTGCAATCCTGCCGCTGAATATCCAAAAACTGAATGGAGTGATGAATAAAATTAAAAAGTTCCTCATTTTTTTCCTCTTCCCGAATTGCACGATGCAATAATTCAGCAAGAAAAATTGCCATCGAGGTTTTAACAGTGTCATACGGTATTGAACCTAATTGAGGCGATGAGTTTAATTCCGAAACTCGGTGCAATGTTTTGTGTGGTTTGTAATACGCTATCAATTCAATAGTGGAGAGCGGATGTAAAAGGTTGTTATTAAAACGGGATTTGCTTTTGCGTACACCGTTCAGCATGAAAGATTGCAAGCCGAATTGCTCGGTATATATTTTTGCAATTACACTCGCTTCAGCATAAGCTGTAGTTGAAATCACAATGCCTCTGGTTTTTTGAAGCATGATTAAATTAATGTTGCATCAAGGCAAGTAAATCCTGTCCAATGTCTTTGCGGTAATATTCGTAATCAAAATGAATATGTTTTGCAGAGCGGTAACTTTTTTCCAAAGCTTCTTCTAAAGTATCAGCCAACGAAGTAATAGATAATACCCTGCCTCCTGCGGTTACCACCTTGCTATCTTTCAGTATTGTGCCAGCATGAAAAACAATACTTTCTTTAAAGTCATCTAAACCAGTTATCTCAAATCCCTTTTCATAGTTGCCCGGATAACCACCTGATACCATCATTAGAGTTACAGCAGTTTGGGAATCAACATCCAATTTAACTTTATTCAAGGTCTGATTGGCAACAGCATTAAACAATTCAACGATATCGGTTTTGATTCGGGGTAAAACAACCTCAGTTTCAGGATCACCCATTCTGCAATTATATTCAATTACTATTGGCTGATCGTTTACTTTCATTATTCCAATAAAAATAAATCCTTTGTAGTTGATGTTTTCCTTTTGTAAGCCATTGATGGTAGGTTTTATAATTTGATCCTCCACTTTTTGTAAAAAACTATTAGTAGCAAATGGCACTGGCGACACGGCTCCCATCCCTCCGGTGTTTAATCCGGTATCTCCATCACCTATTCTTTTATAATCTTTTGCTTCGGGCAACAACAAATAATTTTTGCCATCTGTTAACACAAAAACCGAAACTTCGATCCCGTTTAAAAATTCTTCAATCACTACTTCATTTCCTGCCTCGCCAAACTTGTTGTCAAATAGCATTGCTTTTAATTCCGCTTTAGCCTCATCAGCATCTTGTAAAATTAAAACACCTTTTCCGGCAGCCAATCCACTTGCTTTTAAAACATAAGGCGGGGTTAATGAATCAATAAATGTATATGCGTCATCAATTTTTGAAACAGTAAAATTTTTATAAGCAGCTGTTGGAACCTGGTGTCGCTGCATAAATGCTTTGCTAAATGCTTTGCTACCTTCCAGTTGTGCTCCTGCAGCTGTTGGACCTATAACCGGAATATGTTTAATCAAATCATCTGCAAGAAAAAAATCTGCAATGCCCTTTACCAATGGCTCCTCAGGGCCCACCACTACCATTGCAATATTTTGCTTGAGCGCAAATCTTTTAATAGCTATGAAATCAGTTGTTGACATGGCAACATTTTCGCCACATATTGAAGTACCTGCATTGCCCGGTGCAATAAAAAGTTTATCGCACAGCGTGCTCTCTTTTAACTTTAAAGCAAACGCATGCTCGCGACCACCACTACCTAATAATAAAATATTCATTTCGTATCCATCTTTAATTCGTATCCATACATCAATATATCACAAAATCCACACCTCCCTATGGTTTAGGTTCAACACCCATATTATATAAGGTGAATGAATAGATATCCGCAATTTCATCAATGATTTTGGTAAGTGGTTTACCGGCTCCATGTCCGGCTTTAACATCAATACGAATCAATACAGGTGACTTTCCTTTTTGATTTTCTTGTAAAGTAGCAATGTATTTAAATGAGTGTGCCGGCACCACACGATCGTCATGATCGGCTGTGGTAACTAAAGTGGCAGGGTAAACAATATTTTTTATGTTATGCAGTGGAGAATATTTATAAATATTTTGAAATGATTTTGCACTATCACTTGTTCCATACTCAACAGCCCATCCCCAACCAACTGTAAACTTATGATAACGCAACATATCCATAACGCCTACTTGCGGTATAGCCACTCTGAATAAATCTGGTCGTTGGTTGACAACCGCACCAACCAGCAACCCTCCATTAGAGCCCCCTTGTATTGCTAGTTTAGCCGGTGACGAGTATTTGTTTTTGTTGAGATATTCTGCTGCAGCAATAAAATCATCGAACACATTTTGCTTTTTACCAAGCATTCCGGCCTTGTGCCATTTGTCTCCATACTCACCACCTCCACGCAAGTTGGCCATTGCAAAAACTCCTCCGTTTTCTAACCAAACAATTCGTGAAGCACTAAATGAAGGGCTGAGGTTGACACTAAATCCACCATATCCATATAATATAGTAGGATTGTTGCCATCCTTCTTCAACCCTTTTTTATAGACAATAAACATAGGAATTTTAGTGCCGTCTTTACTTGGATAAAAAACCTGCTCGGTTACATAATCATCCGGATTAAATTTAACCTCTGATGTTTTAAAAGGCAATACCTCACCACTTGCAATATTGTAGCGATAAATAGCGGGTGGAAATGTGAAAGAAGTAAAAGAGAAAAACAATTCCTGATCATCACGATTGCCGGCAAAGCCGGAAACTGTGCCTAATGCCGGCATTTTAATTTCGTGTTCCATGGCACCATCAATATTGTATTGAATCACCTTTGAAGTAACGTCCTTTAGGTAGCGTGCAAAAATTTTGTTACCAGTAATGCTTACGCTTTCCATCAGATAATCCTGTTCAGGAATAATAATTTTCCAATTAGCTTTTGCAGGATTTTTAGGGTCTACCAGGACTGTGTAGTTGTTTGCTGCGCCATCGTTGGTGGTCACTAATAATTTGTCGTTAATGTTATCAACCACACCATATTCATAATCGAAACCTTTGAACAGAAGTTTGATTTCGCTTTGAGGTTGAGTTAAATCTTTATAATACAGTTCCTGACCATAGGTGCCTTCGGATGCGTAGATAACAAGAAAGCGTTCGTCTTCGGTAGTTTGTGCGCTAAAGTAACGAAGTGAGTGTGCAGGGTCTTTATAGATTAATTGATCGGCACTTTGTTGAGTACCTAATTTGTGATACCAAACCTGGTGATATTCATTGCGGTCAGATAGTCCGCTGCCCTTTGTAGGCTCGTCATAGCGGCTGTAGAAAAAACCATCCTTATACCATGCTGCGCCCGAAAACTTTACCCATTTCAAATCGTCAGTTGTATGTTGTGCATCTGCAATGGTCATTACTTTAATGCTTTGCCAATCGGAGCCCGATTCGTTAACAGCATAAGCTATGTATTTTTTATCCTGAGAGAAGCCAAGCAATGAGATGGCAGATGTGCCGTCTTTACTAAGTGCATTGGGATCGAGAAAAACTTTTGGCTCGCCTGTTAATCCCTTTTGAGAGTAGATGACGCTTTGGTTTTGCAAACCATCATTTTTACTGAAGAAATAATACTCGCCCGCACGCATGGGTGCGGAGTATTTGGGATAGTTGATGATTTCGGTGATGCGTTTTTTTATTTTATCGCGGAACGGAATTCGAGAAAGATAGTTATTGGTAACTTCGTTTTGCTGCTTCACCCAATCGCCCACATCGGCAGCAGTGTCATACTCGAGCCATCGATAAGGGTCGTTTACTATCGTACCAAAATAATTATCTTTTTGATCGGTTTTTTTTGTTCTGGGATAGGGGATGATTGATTCGTTTTGGGCATTAATTATATTTCTCATGAGTGTTGCTACTAATAGCAGTTTGAATTTTTGCATAAGAGTGGTTTATGGTTGCAAAGATAAAATTTTGTGAATGGGGAATGCTAGAGAAATTTGGTTGGTTTAACAAATAAATACATGCAGGCAATCATACAAATTAAAGAGAATACTCTTCAATGATTGCAAATGCAATTTTGTATAAATAGAAAAGGACAGGTTTAAAACTTACTTAAACTTCAAATCCTTTTCACTCACCGTAAAATTGCTTCGCTCTTCTGCTGCTTTGTTGTATGATTTCATTTGTAAGGTTCGTTCTCCCGGTTTGCCTTGAATGTTGATTACGGTAAAATTGTTTTCCTGCACAAGGGTTTCGGGCACACGATTAGGATTGTTGAATTCAGGAGTTCCTGAAATTTTAAAAACACCCGATGTGATGGGAGAACTGGTGATATCATAAAGTGGATAACCTTTGGTGGGCTGATACTTGATTACTTCAGAAAAATGTCGATCGCCAGTAAGGAAAACAACTCCGTTAATTTTGTATTCGGATATAAAGTTGAGGAGTTCAAGGTATTCGCAGGAATAGTCGCGTAAGCATTCGTATGTGTTCATTGGATTGAGAACCTGACTACCGGTTACAATAAACTTGAATGGTGCGTTTGAATTGAGCAGATTATTTTGAAGCCAGGTGAGTTGCTGCATGCCGAAAAATTGTTTTTCACAATTTGGCTTACCATTTATGGAGTCATGTATTTTATCGGGTGAGCGATGGTAGCGATCATCCATTAAAAAGAAATCGCAATCGCTCCAGGAAATTTTGCTATAAATACCTGCATTGTCGGGTTCACCGAAAGTTTTATTGCCCCAATATTTTTTAAATAAATCTAAAGACTCGTTTTTAAATTCAAATGATTGATCGCTATCATTTGGGCCATAGTCATGATCGTCCCAAATAGCAAAGTTGGGCCTTGTTGAAAGCAATTCGCGCAGTTGCGGAATTTTGCGGTTATAGGAATTGCGATATTGCATGCCTGCATAGGAACTATAGTCGGCTTCACGATAGTAGAGATTGTCACCTAACCAAAGCATGAAATCGGTCTTATAGTTACCCATGGTATTGAGTATTGTTGGGTCTTGCCCATAAGGATTTCCGGGACGGTCGTATTGATCATCATTGATGTAGGCGCAGCTTCCAATCATAAATGAAAAGTCAGGTGCATCTTTGCGGTGTTGCCACAAATCTTTGGTGCGAAACTCAAGCGTTTTAGGCATTTCAACCGCTTTGTTATTAAGTACAATTTCGTATTCGTAAGGGGCATTCATTTTCAAATTGGTTAATTCGAAATGAATTGGGTTGTATGGCTTGCCGAGTTCTCCTTTATAATCGATTTCATAAAAGAAATCGATATTGTTGCGTTCCCAATAGCGAAGGCTTGCGCGTTTTACATCCTCACTTACTTCGAACCAAACGTAGGCCGAACGATGTTCTACAAAACCCAACATGGGTCCTGAAATGAGGAGCGGATAATTTTGTATGCTTTGCGCGAAAACACTTATGGAAAGCAGGGAAAAGAACAATGCTATTTTCAGTTTCATATTAAAAGGTGTTAATTATTCAAATATAAAAATAATGGAATTACTTGTTGAGGCTATTCCAGCCTTGAGCAGTGAGGAGGTGTACATTTTCGCTAATGTCGACCATTGCACAACCACTTGCTTCATCTGTAATATGTCCGATGATTGCAATATCAGTGCGGTCTTTAATTTTTTCGTATTCGGATAATGGAATGGTAAACAGGAGTTCGTAATCTTCCCCTCCATTCATGGCTGCAACTGTAGGATTAATTCCAAATTCTTCGGCTAATTGACGGGTGAGGTGATCGATGGGGATTTTATCTTCATACACCTGACATCCCATTTTTGATTGGGTGCAAATGTGCAATAGTTCGGATGAAAGCCCATCAGAAATATCGATCATCGAGGTGGGTTTTATATTTAATTCTTTCAAACGTGCTATGATGTCTTTTCGGGCTTCGGGCTTTAATTGTCTTTCGAGCAAATAATCGTAACCTGATAAATCGGGCTGCACCCCTGGAGCCTCGATGAAAACTTGTTTTTCGCGTTGTAAAAGTTGAAGGCCCATATAGGCAGCGCCTAAATCACCTGTTACGCAAATCAAGTCGTTAATGGAAGCGCCATCACGGTAAACAAGGTCATCTTTTTTTGCTGCTCCAATAGCGGTTATACTAATCACTAACCCTGATACACTGGAACTGGTATCGCCACCCACAAGGTCAACACCATAAATATCGCAAGCCAGGCGGATGCCTTCGTATAATTCTTCAACCGCATCCAACGAAAAACGATTCGACAAGCCAAGGCCAATTACGATTTGTTTTGGCTGGGCATTCATAGCATAGATATCGCTTACATTAACCACCACAGCCTTGTAGCCCAAGTGTTTAAGTGGACAATAAGACAGGTCGAAATGAATGCTTTCCATTAGTAGGTCGGTGGTGACAACCGTTAAAAGTTTGTTGTCGATTACTGCTGCATCATCACCAATTCCCTCCACACTTTCTGGGTTTTTCAGCGTAACAGTATCCTTTATTAAGTCGATAAGACCGAATTCACCAAGTTCACTTAGTTCAGTTCGGTTGTCTTTATTTTCAAACATGTATGGTTTTTTATAATCGGTAAAAGTAGGAACTCTTGTAAAGAAATGACGAATTACGTTTTTCTAACTGATAATTAGGAGTAGATTTTCTGCATTTAAGAGGATCAAAACCCCTATCTTTGTAAAAAATTTATTAACAATGATTTCGGTAACAGAAAAAGCAAAAGCAAAGGCTATTGAATTGATGTCCAAGGAAAACCAGCCTGATTCTTTTATTCGTGTGGGGGTTGATGGTGGAGGCTGCTCGGGACTTACTTACAAATTATCGTTTGATAACCAAACAAAACCTGAGGATAAAGTGTTTGAGGATAAAGGGATTAAGATAGTGTGTGATAAAAAATCGTTTTTATATTTAGTAGGCACCGAACTCGATTTCAGCGATGGTTTAAATGGTAAGGGTTTTGAGTTTCACAACCCAAATGCTACCAGAACCTGCGGATGCGGGGAAAGTTTCGCGGTATAATTTTTCGATAAAAAATAAATAGCAGCGCAATATTTCAGATAAGCATGTCAGACGATTTAAAGTTATTAGACGAAGTAACTAATACCGAATACAAATGGGGTTTTGTTTCGAACATTGAGAGCGATAATGCTCCAATTGGTTTGGATGAGAGTACCGTGCGTTTTATTTCGGCAAAAAAGAACGAGCCTGAGTGGTTGTTGGAGTGGCGACTGAAAGCGTTTCGTAATTGGCTTACTATGACGGAACCAACATGGCCCAATGTGCATTATCCTAAAATCGATTTTCAAAATATCATTTATTACTCGGCACCAAAGCCCAAACCACAATTAAATTCTTTGGATGAATTAGATCCTGAAATTAAAGCAACTTTTGACAAGCTCGGTATTTCGTTATTAGAACAAAAACGTTTAGCAGGAGTTGCGGTTGATGCAGTAATAGATTCTGTTTCTGTTAAAACAACTTTCAGAGAAGAGCTTTCTAAACTAGGAATTATTTTTTGTTCATTCAGCGAAGCCGTTCATGATTATCCTGATTTGATAAAGAAATATTTGGGCAGTGTAGTGCCAATGACCGATAATTTTTATGCAGCTTTAAACAGTGCTGTATTCAGCGATGGCTCGTTTTGTTACATACCAAAGGGCGTTCGTTGCCCGATGGAACTTTCCACTTATTTCAGAATAAATTCTGCAGGCACCGGACAGTTTGAACGCACACTTATTGTTGCTGACGAAGGTGCGTTTGTAAGTTATCTGGAAGGTTGCACGGCTCCAATGCGTGATGAAAATCAGTTGCATGCAGCAGTGGTTGAAATTTATTCTCATAGAAATGCGCAGGTAAAATATTCAACTGTGCAAAACTGGTATCCGGGAGATAAAAACGGCAAAGGTGGTATTTACAATTTCGTAACTAAACGCGGATTATGTGCTGAAGAAAATGCAAAAATCAGCTGGACTCAGGTGGAAACCGGCAGCGCCATTACCTGGAAATATCCGAGTGTTATTTTGAAGGGCGATAACTCAATTGGTGAATTTTATTCGGTTGCAGTAACCAACAATATGCAACAAGCCGATACCGGAACCAAAATGATTCATATCGGAAAAAACACAAAGAGTACCATTATCTCAAAAGGAATAAGCGGAGGTAAGTCACATAACAGTTATCGTGGTTTGGTTAAGATAAATAAGAAGGCGGAACATGCACGTAATTTTTCGCAGTGCGATAGTTTGTTGCTGGGCGATAAATGTGGAGCGCATACATTTCCTTACTTGGAAATAAATAATAAAACAGCGCGTGTTGAACATGAAGCCACAACAAGTAAAGTTGGAGAAGATCAAATATTTTATTGTAACCAACGCGGAATTTCTACTGAAGATGCGGTAGGATTAATTGTGAATGGTTATTGTAAAGAAGTTTTTAATCAATTGCCGATGGAGTTTGCAGTGGAAGCACAAAAATTGTTGGCGATAAGTTTGGAAGGTTCGGTAGGATAAATAAAATTAAAGATGCCAGAGATTAGCAGGTTTTTTGGGATAATAATTTACATGTATTTAGGCGACCATGTTCCTCCTCATCTACATGCTATATATGCTGAATACGAATCACAAATAGACCTTGAAAATAATGGTGCATCACATTCAAAAAATTGTTGATAAGCAACCCTATAAGTTGTTACTTGAATTTAATACTGGAGAAACACTTTGGGTTGACTTAGAAAGCACATTGAAGAGAAAATCAACTCATGAAAAAAGTATTTTTCGTCCGTTGCTAAATCCCGAATATTTTAATAACGTAAAGTATAATGAAGAAATAAGATGTATTTACTGGGGAAATGGTGTTGATTTTTGCCCTGATGTTTTATATATGATGGCAAAGAATATTCCTTTTAAACATAATGACGAAGCATAAAAATCTCAGATCAGAAAAAAAATGACACTCATTCAAGTAAAAATTCCAGACAATAATTCTGTTCTCGTAATAGAGTTGTTGGAAAAATTGGGTTGTGAAGTGAAAGAAACAAAATCAGGAAAAGAAAAAACAACAAAGACTATCAAAAAAGTAAAAGAAAAAAAAGTTCCTGTTGATTATTTGTTCGGGAAATGGGCAGACACCGATTATGACCCGAAAACATATAGAAAAAAAATCTGGGCACGCGAATTATGATATTGTTTGACACAGATATTTTAATTAAAATTTTTCGTGGCAATTCAGGATTGCGTAAAGAACTGATAAAACACGATGGCAATATTTCAATCTCTTTAATTACTGCACTTGAACTTTATCGCGGATGCAATACAAAAACAAAAGTTGCTGAAATGGAAATTCAATTGAAATCCTATTCAGTATTACCGTTAAGTGAAAAGATTGGAACTCGTGCAGTAGAAATTTTTCAGGAGTACAAACCAAAAAACAATGTTGAAGTTGCTGATTCGTTAATTGCTGCTACTGCTTTAGTTTACGATTTAGAATTATTTACAGATAACAAAAAAGATTTTTCATTTATTAAAGGAATTAAATTTCACAAAGCATAATGCTCACAATAAAAAACTTAAAAGCATCAATAGAAGGCAAAGAAATTCTACAAGGATTAAACTTAACTGTTAATTCAGGAGAAGTGCATGCGATTATGGGACCTAACGGTTCAGGCAAAAGCACACTTGCAAATGTTCTGGCCGGCAAAGAAGAGTACGATGTAACTGACGGAGAAATACTATTTGATGGCGAAAACATCTCAGAACTTTCACCAGAAGATCGTGCTCGCAAAGGATTATTTCTTGCTTTTCAATATCCGATAGAGATTCCGGGAGTTAGCAACGCCAACTTTTTAAAAACTGCTCTGAATGAAGTGCGAAAGTCAAAAGGCTTGGAACCATTGGATTCTAAAGATTTTTTGATTCTGATGAAAGAGAAAATGAAATTGGTGGAGATGGATAAATCGATGACTCAACGCAGCGTAAACGAAGGTTTTAGTGGAGGAGAAAAAAAGCGCAACGAAGTTTTTCAAATGGCAATGCTCGAACCAAGTTTGTGCATCATGGACGAAACAGATTCAGGTTTGGATATTGATGCATTGCGAATAGTTGCCAACGGGGTGAATGCATTGCGAAACAAAGAGCGCTCTTTTGTTGTTATTACTCATTACCAACGTTTGCTTGATTATATTATTCCTGATTTTGTACATGTTTTGTACAAAGGAAAAATTGTAAAAAGTGGTGGTAAGGAATTAGCGCTAGAGTTGGAAGAAAAGGGATACGATTGGATTAAAGAAGAAGTGGAAACAGTTTAAATAAAAATTTGTGCAATCTGTGGCTGACTATATTGAAGAAAAAAAAACTGTTGCGGTTGGATTTAATCCATTGCGAAAATCTGCTTTGGAGCATTTCAAAAGAACAGGAATTCCTACAACTAAAAACGAAAATTGGAAATACACCAATCTTCCTTTGTATATTTCTAAAGAAAATCTTTTTGCTGATGCTAAATCAACAGTAGTTGATGTAGCTATATTGATAAAACGCTTTCCGTTTCTTCAAGGTTCGAATTATATTATTCTTGAAAATGGAAATTTTAATGTAGAGCAAAATAGTTTTTCAAACATTAATGGCGTTACTATTACAAATATTGCAGAGAATGAAAACAACCCGCTTGTAAAAGAGCACTTTGCCAAATATGTTGACTTTGATCAACATGCTTTAGCTGCGTTAAATATTTCACAAATGCATAGCGGAATATTTATTCATATTGCAGCCAATCATCACGAAACTAGTCCACTATATATCATTAATGTTTCCTCCGGTGAAAATTTTATTACTCATCCACATCTTTTGTTAGTGGCAGAAAATAATGCTAAGATTTCAGTTGCTTTCATTACTGTTAACGCTGCATCCGATCAGAAAACAATTACCAATCCTGTTAATGAGATTGTAGTGAAAGAAAATGCGTATGTAGAATTTGATTTTATTCAGTTGGATGGAAATGAGGCGACACAAGTGAGCCATACGTATTCGTACCAGAAAAAAAATTCTGTTTTCGATATAAATACCATTACATTGGGTGGAAAAATGATTCGTAATAACTTAAACATCATGATGGATGATGAGCGATGCGAATCTCACTTGAATGGATTGTATATCACAAACAATAAACAGCATGTTGACAATCAAACATCCGTTTATCATGCAAAACCAAATTGCCAAAGTAACGAGCTGTACAAAGGCATTTTGGATGACCATTCAACAGGTGTTTTTAATGGAAGAATTTTTGTGTTGAAAGACGCACAAAAAACAAACGCCTATCAAAGCAATAAAAATGTTTTATTGAATGATAATGCAAGTATGTATACCAAACCACAACTAGAAATATTTGCGGACGATGTAAAATGCAGCCATGGTGCAACCATTGGTCAATTAGATGATGAGGCTTTGTTTTATTTGCGTCAGCGTGGAATCGGAGAACAAAATGCTAAAGCATTATTAAACTTTGCTTTTGCAAGTGATGTGGTTGAAAAGATCAACATCGAACCGCTTAAACATGCGCTTTTAAAAAATTTGGCTACAAAACTGAATTCACAAATTGAATTTGAAACCGAGTGAAAATTGCTGCCACTTTAAATATTGAGGAAGGTACTTTTGATGCAAAAGCAATTAGAAATGATTTCCCTATCCTTTCTCAAACAGCTTACGACAAACCATTAATTTACTTTGACAATGCAGCCACCTCGCAAAAGCCGCAAGTGGTTATTGATACCTTAACAAAATATTATTCGGAGTACAATGCCAACATTCATCGTGGTGTGCATTATTTATCTCAAAAAGCATCACAGGCTTTTGATGATGTTCGTGTAAAAGTTCAAAAATTTATCAATTCAAATTCAGAACGGGAAATAATTTTTACACGCGGAACAACAGACAGCATTAACCTTGTTGCTTCAACCTGGGGACGAAAAAATATTGCTGAAGGAGATGAAATAATTATTTCTGCCATGGAGCACCACAGCAATATTGTGCCTTGGCAAATGTTGTGCGAGGAGAAAAATGCTGTGTTGAAAGTGATTCCAATGAATGACAATGGGGAATTACTATTGGATGAATTTGAAAAACTGCTTTCGCCCCGAACAAAATTTATTTCAGTAGTGCATATTTCCAATTCATTGGGTACAATTAATCGTGTTAAAGAAATTATCCGCATTGCTCGCTTAAGAAACATACCAGTAATGTTGGATGGCGCACAATCTATAATACACCAACTAATAGATGTGCAGGAGTTGGATTGTGATTTTTTTGCTTTTAGCGGACATAAAGTATTTGGACCAACCGGTGTAGGATGCCTATACGGAAAATTAAACCAGCTCGAAGCAATGCCTCCTTACCAGGGTGGTGGGGAGATGATCGCATCAGTAAGTTTTGAAAAAACAACTTATAATGAAGTGCCTTTTAAGTTTGAAGCAGGTACACCCAATATTGCTGATGTAATTGCGCTCGGAACAGCTATTGATTATGTTCAATCATTGGAACGCACGAAGGTTTATGAATACGAACATGAGTTAATGTTGTATGCAACGGATCAGTTAAAGCAAATTGATGGTGTCAGATTAATCGGTACTGCAGAAGATAAAGCGAGTATTGTTTCGTTTATTATTGAAGGTGTTAATGCTTTAGATGCAGGAATGTATCTCGACACATTAGGTATTGCAGTTCGAACCGGACATCATTGCACAGAACCGGTTATGAAACGCTTTAATATTCCGGGAACCATACGTGCTTCGTTTTTATTTTACAATACCAAAGCAGAAATTGATGCAATGGTAGAAGGAATTAAAAAAGCAATAAAACTTTTAAAATAAGCAGTTTGTTTCGTGCTTAACTTTGTTTTAGAATTTATGATAAATAGTATCTCAGCAATCGAAAAAGAAATTATAGAAGAGTTTGAGTTGTTTGATGATTGGAGCGATAAGTACCAGTACATTATCGAGCTGGGACAAAAGCTTCCAAAGTTGGATGAGAAACACAAACTCGATGAAAATAAAATTAGAGGTTGCCAAAGCAGTGTTTGGTTAAACAGTTATGAAAAAGATGGCAGCATTTATTTTGAAGCGGATAGCGATTCCACTTTCGTGAAAGGAGAAATTGCTTTACTCATTCGCGTTTTATCAGGCCAAAAACCGGAAGACATTGTAAAAACAGATTTAAGTTTTATTGATGAAATAGGATTGCGCCAGCATATTGCAGTAACAAGAGCCAATGGTTTATCAAGTATGATTAAACAGATGAAACTTTACGCGCTGGCGTATCAGAATTCTTAAACACAGAGACACAGAGAATGGAGGATATAAAATCATTAGAAGAAAGAATAAAGGACGTAATAAAAACCTGTTACGACCCCGAGATTCCTGTAAATATTTGGGAGTTAGGATTGATTTATGAAATAAAAGTGGATGCAGGTAATGATGTGCTTGTAAAAATGACTTTAACATCTCCTGCCTGCCCAGTTGCTGAAACATTACCTGTAGAAGTAGAAAATAAAATCAAAGAAATTCCTGATGTGAACAGCGCCAAAGTGGAGATCACTTTTGATCCGCCATGGGATAAAGAAATGATGAGTGAAGAGGCAAGGCTCGAGTTGGGGATGTGGTAGAGAAGTTGATCTAACCACTCGCGCGCTTGTAGCGCGCTATTTATTATTTTTTAATTATTTTTTTGTTGACTATATTTTTATCATAATCTGTAATTTTTAAAAAATAAATTCCCTTGGGTTCTCTACTCATATCTACATTCAAACTATTACCAGTAAAGTTGTGATTATACACTAAGTCACCGAGCACATTGTATAGTTTTATATTTACTATTTTCTCACTCTTAGCTTCAATTGTTAATTGAGTTGTTACAGGGTTAGGATGAATGTTTACATCAACACTAACTTCATTTTCATTAACCAAAGTGAATGGGCAATTGGTACTAAAACTTGCCCCTGAGTCTACGGCATTCATCCAATTGGCTGTTGAAAAAGCTACATTATCCACCTCAATACATGTGAGATTAGGATTATTAGTTGCATTAAACCAGCCAGTGCCTATATTGACATTGTTGCCGTTTTTTACATTCAAACTTGTAAAAAGATTATTCTGACAATACAAGTGGGTAAGAGAAAAGCAGGATGAGACATCCAAACTACTTAATTTATTATTGTTACAATACAAAAAAACAAGAGCAGTATCTGTAGATAGATCCAAACTTGTTAAATTATTATTTTGACAATCAAAATTAATAAGAGAACTGATAGGTAGTCCAGTCAGACTCGTCAAATAATTAGTATTACAATCTAATTCGATGAGGCCTGGATTATTTGAAACATCCAAACTTGTCAATGAATTCGAGCCGCAACCCAATGCTTTAAGAGCAATATTGTTGGACAAATTCAAATTTGAGATCAGATGATTTGATTCACAACCTAAGATTGTCAGTGCAGGATTAAAAGTTACATCCAAACTTGCTATTAGATTTACACCACAAGACAAAACACTAAGCGCAGGATTGGACGAGACATTCAAATAGGATAATAAGTTAAGGTAACAATACAACGTGTCAAGGACGCTATTTGACGAAACGTTAAGACTTGTTAAATGATTAGAGCTGCAATTTAAATAAGTAAGAGCAATATTTGAAGATATATCTAGGTTTGACAAATTATTCATATTGCATTCAAGATGAGCTAGAGAAGTATCCGAAAATACATTTAGACTTGTAATATTACTCCATCTGCAATCCAAATAAGTCAGAGCATGATTAGACGACAAATCCAAATTTGATATATTATTCATGTAACAAATCAGAGTATTTATAGAGGTAAATGCAGCAATGCCAGTTAAGTCGGAAATGCCATTGCCGGCTACATTCAGTGTGCCTGTAAAAGCATTCGCTGTGTTAACTGTAATATATCCAGCACTATCTTGAACACCATTTGCAAGCAGGGCATTGTAAAAATTAATATCAGGAATGTTTACAATCTGCGCATTTAGTTTAGGAATAAACGAAATATAACTTAACAAAATAATAGTGCAAAGCTTTTTCATTTTGATAATCCATTTATTATGCGAATTTAATAGAAAGCATTGGAAAAACTCCTAACGCGACTAAAAACAGCTTTAACAATATTCCGGAATACAACACCCGTCATCCCGCCCATCCCTCTCTATCCAAACTCCTGTATTGAATAGCTTCCGCAAGATGTTCTGTTTTTATATCAGCACTGTCAGCAAGGTCCGCAATGGTTCGAGCCACTTTTAAAATACGGTCGAATGCACGGGCGGATAATCCCAACCTGTCCATTGCAGTTTTTAAAAGCTGTTGCCCTTCATCTGTTATCTTACAAATGGTGCGCAATTGTTTGCTGCTCATCTGTGCATTGCAATACACATTTTCATTTTCTTTAAAACGTTCTTCCTGTATTTGTCTGGCCTTCACCACACGTTGTCTTACCTCTTCACTTTTTTCCGAGAGTCTTTCTTTGGTTAATTCAGTAAACGAAACAGGGGTTACTTCCACATGCAAATCAATTCGGTCTAATAACGGTCCTGAAATTTTGTTGAGATATTTCTGTACCACACCCGGGGCACATACACATTCTTTCTCCGGATGATTATAATATCCGCAAGGACAGGGGTTCATAGACGACACCAACATAAAACTTGCCGGATATTCAATAGAAGCTTTTGCACGCGAGATGGTAACTTTTCTTTCTTCCAGCGGTTGACGCATCACTTCCAATACCGTTCGTTTAAATTCAGGCAACTCATCTAAAAATAAAACTCCGTTATGCGCCAGTGAAATTTCTCCCGGTTGTGGATTGCCACCACCACCCACTAAAGCCACATCACTAATAGTATGATGTGGTGAACGAAACGGGCGTACTGAAATCAATCCTGCATCTTTTCCCATCTTGCCTGCAACCGAATGAATCTTGGTTGTTTCCAATGCTTCGTGCAAGGTGAGTGGAGGAAGAATCGTTGGTAATCTTTTTGCCAGCATTGTTTTACCTGCTCCCGGAGGTCCTATTAAAATTACATTGTGTCCGCCTGATGCTGCAATCTCTAATGCTCGTTTAATATTTTCTTGTCCTTTCACATCCGAAAAATCAATATCACTTTGATTTTGTTTGGTCAAAAACTCTTCGCGTGTATTTACAATGGTCGGTTGCAATGATCCTTCACCGGTAAAAAAATCAATCACTTCACGCATGTTTTCCACTCCATATACTTGCAGGTCGCTTACAATTGCAGCTTCTCTCGCGTTTACTTTTGGCAGAATAAATCCTTTAAAATTTTCTGCACGCGCCTGTATCGCAATCGGCAAAGCGCCTTTGATCGGTTGCAATCCACCATCCAATGATAGCTCTCCCATAATGATATACTGATCTATATCAGGAGCAAAAATTTGTTCCGATGCACACAATATTCCCATTGCCATGGTAAGATCAAATGCAGAACCTTCTTTACGGATATCAGCAGGAGCCATGTTGACCACCACTTTATGTCCGGGCATTTTATAGCCGGTATTTTTCAACGCAGCTTCAATGCGGTGCTGTGCTTCTTTCACTGCATTGTCGGGTAAACCAACCAGCCAGAATTTTATTCCCTGGCTCACATTTACTTCAACCGTAATAGTTGTAGCATTAATTCCATAAACAGCGCTACCGAAAGTTTTAATGAGCATTGAACAAATTGTTGAGAATAGGTATTTGAAATAATTTCAGGTAAAGATGTTAATTTTTCTCTTTACAATACTTTTTAACTTTACAACATAATAATAACGTTTATGAGTTACTGTGATTTTATTAATTCGCTTAAGAAAGAAGAGGTAAATATTCATCGAGAATACCATGATAAGCAATATGGTTTCCCGATTCATGACGACAATGAATTGTTTTGTCGTTTGGTTTTAGAAATCAACCAGGCGGGATTAAGCTGGACCACAATTTTAAATAAGCAGGAAAATTTCAGAAAGGCATTTCATAATTTTGAAATAAAGAAAGTGGCATCTTATAAAGAAAAGGAAGTTACCCGATTATTAAATGATGCTGGCATTATCCGAAATCGATTAAAGGTAAATGCGGCCATCGAAAATGCAAAGACCATTTTAAAATTGCAAAAACAATCCGGTTCGTTCAAAAGTTGGTTAGATGGTCACCATCCAAAAACAAAAGAGGAATGGACAAAGCTATTTAAGCAAACATTTAAGTTTACCGGAGGTGAAATTGTGAACGAATTTTTGGTTAGCACCGGCTACTTGCCCGGTGCACATATTGAAAGTTGTGCAGTGTATAAAAAGGTATTGAAACACAAACCGGCATGGAGAAATAAATAGATTGTATGGCTGGAAAAATGCAATCGGTATCCTTTAAAGATGTGGAAGAATTTTTAGATTTTCTTCCGGCTGATGAATTGGAGATTACGGAAGCATTGCGAGAACTAATTTTTAATTGCGTTCCTAATATCACTGAAAAACTTTCCTACAATGTTCCATTTTACAAAAAGCACAAAGGAATGTTCTTTATCTGGCCGGCAGCTATTTTATGGGGAAATAAGAAAACATATACAGGTGTACGTTTCGGATTTCAGCAAGGGTATTTAGTGAATGACGAGTTGAATTATCTTGACAGAGGAGACCGAAAACAAGTGTACTATAAAGATTTTAACAGCATAAAAGAAATGGATGAAGATGTTTTAAAAACATACATTTTTGAAGCAGTAGAAATTGATAGGCAATTTAGAAAATATAATATGATTGTGAATTAAAGTTTTATTTTGAATCGAACAGGAAGTAATCAACGCTGTTTCCGTAATTTTAAAAAATGAAAATTCTTCTTTCCGAAATCAAGAGTTGTACTTTATGCAAAGCTTACTTGCCTAATTCTCCAAAACCGATTTTATCTGCAAGTTCTTCTTCAAGAATTCTAATCATCGGTCAGGCGCCCGGTCAAAAAGTACATGATAGCGAAATTCCGTGGGATGACAAAAGCGGTGATGAATTAAGAAGATGGTTGGGTGTAACAAAAGCACAATTTTATGATACAAAATACTTTGCCTTAATGCCAATGGGTTTTTGTTACCCGGGAAAAGGTACTTCCGGAGATTTACCACCACGACCTGAATGCGCACCCCAGTGGCATCAGCAGCTATTAGCAAAAATGAATAATGTAAAGCTTACTATTTTAATTGGACATTATTCTCAAAAATATTATTTGAGAGAACAAATAAAACCAACTTTAACAGAAACAGTAAAATCGTTTAACGATTATTTGCCGAAATATTTGCCATTGGTTCATCCATCACCACGAAACAGAATTTGGCAGGCAAAAAACACCTGGTTTGAAAAGGAAATTGTGCCCGTACTAAACAAAAAAATATCTAAGTTGCTTTTATAGTTTTAAATATTGTATTCAAATGGCCTACAACGAAAAATTAGCCAATCAAGTGCGCGAGCTCATTTCACTCACACACACAAATGTGGAAGAAAAAAAAATGTTTGGCGGGCTATGTTTTATGGTGAATGATAAAATGTGCGTGGGTGTTGAGCAGGAACGATTGATGGTTCGCCTTGATCCTGCAAAGTATGATGAGGTGATGGAAAAAGAAGGATGTAGGCCCATGGATTTTACCGGTAAAATAATGAAGGGCTATGTATTTGTTGATGCAGAGGTACTCAATACAAAAAAGAAATTGGAATATTGGATCAAGCTGGCTTTAGATTTTAATAAAATGGCGAAGGTCAGTACGAAAGGGAAATCAACTAAAGCTTGAGTTATAAATTAATCAAAAATCAAATTCAATACCATTGGCTAATTTCATTTAACTCTTTCCTTTTCAAATCAGGCACCCAACATTCTTCAGCAGCATAACCAACAGGAATTAACAAAAATGGTTTTTCGTTTTCAGGTCGGTTTAAAATTTTGGAAAGAAAATTCATTGGACTCGGAGTGTGTGTTAAAGCAGCAAGGCCGGCATGATGGATCGCTGTAAGCAGCATGCCACTAGCAATGCCACAACTTTCAACCGCATAATAATTCTGATGCTTATGATTATTGACCTCCAATTCGTAATTTCTTTTAAATACAATAATTAAATAGGGCGCGGTTTCTAAGAACGGTTTATTCCAATCCGTCCCTATTGGAGCCAGGTCCTTAAGCCATTCTTCAGTCATTCTGTTTTCATAACTTTCTCTTTCCTCCTGTTCAGCCGCAAGGCGAATTTGTTTTTTTATTTCAGGATCACTCACCACACAAAAGGTCCACGGTTGTTTATGTGCTCCTGATGGTGCAGTGGAAGCTGTCCTAATAATATTCTCAATTACTTCTTTTGGAATTGGTTTGTCAGATAAATCACGAACCGTTCTTCTTTCATCCATCCAATTGAAAAACTCTTGGCTTCGTTTTTTCATCTCATCAGCATCAAATGATTTTTTACTGTAGGCAATGAATGGATAATTGTTTATCAGCTTTGTTCGCATCCAACAAAAATACAATGTTCATATAACCTTAAAGTTGATTGAAATTAACCTATCGATATGCAATTTGATTCAAATATTGAACTAAATAAACTATTTTAAATTTAATCTGATAATTAGGGTGAATAATGCTCAAATTTCAATTTACTTTGTAGATTAATGCAAGCATTTAAATACACGATTTCTTTTAGCGATTTGCGGCAGCAAATTTTAGCTCTTACAAAGAGTTATTCTCATTTTTCGGTGCTGGACAGTTGTGCGCATATTGATTTTAAAGATAATGATGTTAACTATAAATTGATTGCAGGATTTGGAGCGCACAAGTTTTTATCGTGCACAAATAGTGGATTGACAGCATTGGATACTTTTCTAAAGGAGGAATCAAACGGAAAGTATTGGAAATTTGGTTTTCTTGGTTACGATTTAAAAAACGAAATAGAACAAATCAATTCATCTAATTCAGATACCATAAATTTCCCATTGCTCCATTTTTTCATTCCTGAAATAGTAATTGTAATAAAGGAAGAGGTAATTGAAATTGAATGTTACGCTACTACTATTTCGGCTGAAAGTATTTTTCAGCAACTAATGTCAGATGATCTTACCGATAGTGATATTGCGCCATCTAACATTGAATTTGAATTTCCATCCGCAAGCGATTATTGCAAAATCATTGATCAAATAAAATATCATTTACAACGGGGTGATATTTATGAAATAAATTATTGCATACAGTTGTTACAACATTGCCATTTAGATCCATTGAGTGTTTACAAAAAATTAACTGAATATGCTCCTTCACCATTTTCATGCTTTGCGCGAATCGATGATTATTATTTAATGTGTGCAAGTCCCGAAAGATTTATCGCTAAAGAAGAAGCAAGAATATTTTCTCAACCCATGAAAGGGACCAGTAAACGATCGGATAATTATTTAGAAGATGAAAACTTAAAAAGGCAACTAGCGCAAAATGAAAAGGAGCGTGCAGAAAATGTAATGATAGTTGATTTGGTTCGTAATGATTTGTCGCGCATTGCAAAGAAAGGAAGTGTTAAAGTTGACGAACTTTTTGGAGTATATACTTTTCCGAGAGTACATCAAATGGTTTCAACGGTTTCTGCCGAACTGCAAAACGAGATTTCATTTGTAGAAATCATACGTGCAATGTTTCCGATGGGATCAATGACAGGTGCACCAAAAGTGCGTGCGATGCAATTGATTGAAGAGTTAGAAAATTTCAAGCGTGGAATTTTTTCCGGTTCGGTTGGATATATTAAGCCTGATAATGATTTTGATTTTAATGTAGTGATACGAAGTATTATTTATAATGCGAAAACAAATCAGTTAAGTATTCCGGTTGGGAGTGCTATCACAGCAAAATGTGATGCCATGCTGGAGTATGAGGAATGTATTTTAAAAGCACAAGGAATGCTTAATGCTTTAAGAGTTAGTGAATCATTAACAAATACAAACCATGAAGACCGATAAGTTACTTTCATCATTTCAATCGTTTCTTGAAAAGGAATGTGGAGGACATAAGAAAAATCATTTTTTACTAACCGTAAGTGGAGGTCTCGATTCGGTGGTAATGACTGATTTGTTTTTTAAAAGTAATTATTCATTTTCAATAGCCCATTGCAATTTTAATTTGCGTGGTGATGAATCAAAAGGCGATGAAATGTTTGTAAAACAACTTGCAGACAAATGCAATGCGAAAATTTATGTTGCACAATTCGAAACGTTAAGTGTTGCTAAAGCAGAAAATATTTCTATTCAAATGGCTGCCCGAAATTTGCGTTACGAATGGTTTGAAAAATTAAGAGTTGAAAATAATTTAGATTTTATTGCAACAGCACATCACAATGACGATTCTACGGAAACTGTTTTGCTAAATATTGTAAGAGGAGCGGGTGTTGAAGGGTTAAAAGGAATTGTTGCAAGAAATAATTTTGTGATACGACCTTTATTATTTGCATCGCGCAAAGAAATTCTGGATTATGCAACCGACAATAATTTGCAATGGCGCGATGACAGTTCCAACGCTTCAACAGATTATCAGCGCAATTTTATCCGCCATAAAATTTTACCGTTGTTAAAGGAAATTAATCCTTCTGTTCAATTTGCTATCAAAAATCTTTCTACTTATTCCAACGAATCTATTTTACTCATTAATGAATTGATTAATAATTATCGTAATACCATTTGCCATTGGTCGGAGGATGAATTCATTATCGACACCGAAAAAATTAGTACTCATCCTGCAAAGGCAACTATCCTGCATTATTTATTAGCCGACACCAATTTTAATGCTCCGCAAATCGAATCAATAGCTTTAAGTCTTGAAAGGACTGGTGCCGTTTTTTATTCTAACACTCACCGATTATCGATCAATCGAAAGCAGCTTATTGCTTCTGCATTACACAATAAAATTGAAAACATTGAATTGCAAATTGCTGGCAGCAATGAAGTGATTCCATTAACTATTGGAAAAATTAAATGTGAGTTATTGAAGGAATGGGATACTACACTCTTTAAAAGGGATGATTCTTCCGTAGCTTTTGTCGATTTTGCCAAAATTAAATTTCCTCTTACCATCCGAAAATGGGAAAAAGGAGATTACTTTTATCCTCTGGGAATGGATCACAAAAAAAAACTGAGTGATTATTTTACTGATGAAAAATTTTCATTAGCTGATAAAGAAAAAGCATGGGTGATTACTAATTCCAATACATCGGATGATGAAATTATTTGGGTGGTTAATCATCGTTTAGATAATCGTTATAAAATCACTGATGCTTCAACACAAGTTCTAAAAATAGCATACATACCATAAATGGAAAGCAAGATTTTATTTGAAGAGAAACAATATTTAGGTTTCAACACCTACTCTATATCACGAAGAGTGGTATTGGCAATATTTTGTTTTGTGGCGTATTATTACACCGAGAATCGTGAACAGAATGGTGACTTATTGTTTCTGGTGGGTATTTTTATCTTGGTGATTTCTGTTGTATTGTTGTTTGTAAAGCATCTACACATTACCGTCACAGAAAATTCGATCGTTTTAAAAGGAATGTGGCGAACAAGGTTGGTAAAAATTGACCGCATTAGCATAGTAAATGTGGAGAAAACTGTTTACAGTAATTATCATTTAAACAATCCTGCTTTTAATGTTCACTCCAATAACACCATTAAGTTTTATTCGGGAGGCAGTGATGCTATTAAGATTACTGACCGTGAAGGCCTCAGTTATTTGATTGGTACCTATAGACGGGAAGAATTTTATCGTGCTTTAGCAAGCCAATAATTTTTTCTACCACTAATAAAATTATTTTTGCGCTCCTAAATTTTACTGTAATGACAAAAGGACCTATTTCGCAATTCATGGCGAAAAATTATTTACATTTTAATGCGGCTGCAATGATGGACGCATCTGAAGCGTACGTGACTCACCTAACGGAAGGCGGCAAAATGATGATTACATTGGCCGGAGCAATGAGCACGGCTGAATTAGGAATTTCACTAGCTGAAATGATTCGCGAAGGCAAAGTGGATATTATTTCCTGCACAGGAGCCAATTTGGAAGAAGACATCATGAATCTTGTTGCACACAATCATTATAAACGTGTACCCAACTATCGCGATCTTTCGCCTCAGGATGAATGGGATTTGTTGGAGCATCATTTCAATCGCGTTACCGATACTTGTATTCCTGAAGAAGAAGCTTTTAGAAGATTACAAAAACACATTCATAAAATCTGGAAAGATGCTGATACAAATGGCGAACGCTTTTTTCCGCACGAATACATGTACAAGATTTTGTTGAGTGGCGAGTTGGAACAGTATTATGAAATAGATCCAAAGAATAGTTGGATGCTGGCTGCTGCCGAACGTAATTTACCAATTGTGGTTCCGGGTTGGGAAGATTCTACGATGGGAAATATTTTTGCTTCTTATGTGATTAAGAAAGAAATTAAAGCCTCCACCATGAAATCAGGAATTGAATACATGGCATGGCTGGCAGATTGGTATGTAAAAAATTCGGATGGTAAAGGAATTGGTTTTTTCCAGATTGGCGGAGGTATTGCAGGCGATTTCCCTATTTGTGTAGTACCAATGCTATATCAGGATATGGAAATGGAAAACATTCCTTTCTGGAGTTATTTCTGTCAGATTTCTGACTCCACCACCAGCTACGGATCCTACTCAGGAGCAGTACCCAACGAAAAAATTACCTGGGGAAAATTAGGAATTGAAACACCTAAATTTATTGTTGAATCTGATGCAAGCATTGTGGCGCCTTTGATGTTTGCGTGGATTTTGGGCAATTAGGACCTTAAAAGAGCATTGTTATTGCTATATTAATTTTAGTTTAAGATTATAGAATGAACTAAATTATTGCTATACTTGCTTTCGGATTAATTAATAATTTACACGAAATGAAAAAAAAATATACTGTGTTAGCATTTGCTGCTGTGATAATGATAGCGGCCACCTCTTGCGAAAAGCTGGACTTTATGAACAATGATAAAGATGCAGAGGATATCATTGAATATCGTACTATAGAAGCTACCGTTAATGCAAATGAAAGCTATACGCTGGTTTTGCCAAAGAAAACTTCTAATGATCCGTTTCAAATTACCCAAGAGCCTGCTCATTCCAGAACAAGTTTATTGTCGTTCACACCCTATTCCTATCACTATACACCCGAAAATAATTATATCGGTAAAGATCAGGTGGTAATTTCTACTGTTGAAAAGGAACAAAACGGACAGCATGGAAATGGAGGAAATTGCAGCTCTCAAAACAAAAGTGAAACGCAATTAGTATTAACAGTTAACTTAACCATAAAAGGAGTAAGTACTGCAACAAAGTAGTTTTAATTTCTATCTATAACGAAGCGGCATTGAAAAGTGCCGCTTTTTTTGTTTTTATACTTGATAATTGGATTAGAATGGGGTTTCCTTTTAATACTTTTGCAACATGAAATGTTTTAGATTCCATAATTTATAAATTGAAAAAGCAATCATAAACATTCCATCTGTCAATAATTAACAAAGCACACTAGATGAAAGACACCAGCAAATTAAAATTCGGAACCAAAGCCATTCATGCAGGTCAGGAGCCTGATCCAAGTACGGGCGCTATTATGACTCCTATCTATCAAACCTCCACTTATGTGCAGGAATCACCCGGAAAGCATAAAGGTTATGCTTATGCACGTGGAAAAAATCCTACACGCAGTGCATTGGAAAAAAATATTGCAGCATTGGAAAATGCAAAGTATGGTTTGTGTTTCAGCAGCGGAATGGGAGCAAGTGATGCAGTAATAAAATTATTACGTCCTGGAGATGAAGTGATTGCCGGAAATGATTTGTATGGAGGAACGTATCGTATGTTCACCAAAGTGTTTGCTCATTTCGGAATCAAGTTTCATTTCATCAACATGCACGATGCAAACCACATTAGTAATTCTATTAATAAAAACACAAAAATGCTTTGGGTGGAAACGCCAACTAATCCCACCATGCAGATTGTTGACCTGAAAGCCTGCGGTGATATAGCTAAGAAAAATAATTTATTGTTTGTTGTGGATAACACGTTTGCATCACCTTACCTGCAAAACCCACTGGAGTTTGGAGCAAACATTGTTTTGCATTCTGTTACCAAATATCTTGGCGGGCACTCTGATGTGGTGATGGGCGCATTGTGTATGAATGATGATAAACTGTATGAGCAACTTGCTTTCATTCACAACTCTTGTGGAGCAACTCCCGGACCAATGGATAGTTTCCTGGTGTTGCGTGGATTAAAAACATTACACGTTCGTATGGAGCGCCATTGTTCAAATGGACGGGCAATTGCTGAGTTTCTTCGCAAACATCCGATGATTGAAAAATTATATTGGCCGGGTTTTACCGATTTCCCTAATCATGATATTGCTAAAAGACAAATGCGTGATTTTGGTGGAATGATCAGCTTTACTTTGAAGGATGCCACATTAGAGGACACTTTTGCAATGGCATCGCGCACCAAAGTTTTTTCACTGGCTGAATCGCTGGGAGGTGTTGAATCATTAATCAATCATCCGGCAACTATGACTCATGCTTCCATACCAAAAGAGGAACGTGACAAAGCAGGAGTTACCGATCAACTTTTACGATTAAGTGTAGGAATTGAAGATGTGGAAGATTTGATTGAAGACTTAAAACAGGCGATTGGGCAAATGGTTAAAGCAAGTGTTGTATAATGCGCTTCTTATTTTAAGAATTGACAGATCAAAACGCATCAAAAAACAGTTTTCTTTTTTACGATCCGTTCAACTTGTTCAGCTATCAAAAGATATTCTTTGGCTTCAGACAGTTCGGGCATAATATAATCATCAGGATAGCGGGCATCTACAGCAAATTCTCCAAGACGCTTAAAATCGAAATCTTTAAAATCGCTATCAAGTTCAACACATTGAGATTGCAAAAAATTTAGATTGTGAGTCTTTACAATATCCTTTTCTTTTGAAGCAATATAAGCCTTTAGGTATTTTTCAACAGCCTGTTGACAATGGAAACAGGCAATATCAAGTATCAAAGGATTATGTTCAAAAATCATTCGGGCAATCGTCAAATCATTATCTGCTTTGATAAACCAGCCTTTAATATATTCCTTCAACTCGTTTCTCATAATTCCACGGCTTCTTTCAACGCCCATTTTATTATGTGACCCGGAAGATTTTTCTTTTTGTTGATTTCATCTTCACTGTTTAGTAAAACATCAACCGGAGCTTTCAGCAATGTTACTAATGCTTTATTGAGTTCGCCTCTGAATGTGATTTTCTCATTCATCGGGATATTCATTTTGGTAATCACTAATACATCATAATCACTGTGTGGATTGCAATCGCCACGGGCACGTGAACCAAAAAGCAAAACCCTGGCATCAGGTAGTAAAGCCAGTACAGAAGTTTTTATGGTGCTTAAATCAGCGTTATTGAAATTCATACTACAAACTTACGGTAAATAAATTTTGCAAATCTCCGGTTTTATCAAAGCCATTCCTGCTTCAAAATATACTCTGCAATCTGTACCGCATTAGTTGCCGCGCCTTTTCTTAAATTGTCACTCACAATCCACATATTTAAAGTGTTGGGTTGTGATTCATCTCTGCGCAAGCGTCCAACAAAAACATCATCTTTTCCTTCTGCATACAATGGCATCGGGTATTGATTGTTCGTGATATCATCCGTTAAAGTTACTCCGGCAGATTTTTGTAAAAGGGTTCTTACTTCTCCTAATTCAAAATCTTTTTCAAACTCTACGTTTACTGCTTCACTGTGTCCGCCTTTAACCGGAATACGAACCGTGGTGGCTGTAACACGAATAGAATCATCACCCAGAATCTTCCTGGTTTCATTCACCATTTTCATTTCTTCCTTGGTGTAACCGCTCTCTAAAAAAACATCCACTTGTG
>JANNXV010000286.1:0-12341 GCA_031409815.1 Bacteroidota bacterium | reverse complement strand
ACAGATGCTGCAAGAGCATTGTGCAAAAACACCAATACACCGGTGGCCCGCATGCTCGAAAAGGGTTTAATGCGTTTAGGTAAACCCATCAAAGAAATTGAAGGTGCCATTGAAAATGTAGGGAAACTGGAATTGTACAAGATGGAAAAGAATTTAGGTATTTTGGGGTCAATTGCAGGCATTGCTCCAATGTTTGGTTTTCTAGGAACCATATTTGGGGTAATTAAAATTTTCTATAACATTTCGTTAGCTGATAATATTAGCATTGGTTTAATTGCCGGTGGTTTATACGAAAAAATGATAACCAGCGCGGCCGGCTTAATGATTGGTATTTTTACTTACATCGGGTATCATTATCTGATAGTGATGATTGATCGTGTTGTAAACAAGATGGAAATTAGTGCTGTTGAATTTATTGATTTGCTTGAAGAGCCTGTTAAACCATGAATCTTAAAAGACGCAATAGGCTCACCTCTGAGCTAAGCACATCTTCGTTGAACGACATCATGTTTTTTCTGTTGTTGTTCTTCTTAATCACATCTACTTTGGTAAGTCCTAATGTGATGAAGTTGTTATTGCCAAATGCAAATTCGGGCAAGGCAATGAGTAAGCAGAATATTACTGTGTCTGTTTCAAGCGATCTGGAGTATTATGTCGACAACAAACCTGTTGCCTTCGAAAATCTGGAAGCTACCATCATCCAAAGCATTAATAAAGTGGACGAGCCAACAGTAATTTTGAAAGTGGACAAATCAGTTCAAATTCAAAACCTGGTGGATTTGTTGGATATCGGAAACCGTAATAAAATAAAAATGGTGCTGGCAACCGAAGCATCAAAAAAATAATGCAATCAGATATTACCATAAGAAATAAGTCACTTGCACTCACATTGCTGGTGCATGGTATTATCTTTTTGATACTGCTCTACATTGTGTTAACTACGCCTTCTCCTCCGTTAAGTGGAGGCGAAGGTGTGATTGTGAATATCGGTTATGTTGATGCTGCAACTGGCGAAGAGCAACCTATGTCAGACAATACAACCGTAGATCCGGAAGTAGAGAAAGTAAAACCAATTACTCAAACCGAACAGAATAAATTGGCAACACAGGACTTAGAAGAGAGTGCTGTGGTTCCGGTTAAAGAAAATAAGAAAGTGGTAAAGGCACCGGTTAAAAAAGTAAGTCCTGTTGTTTCGCTTCCTGAAAAAGTAAAAGTGACTGAGTATAAGCCGGTGGTTGATCCTAAATCATTGTATAAAGGCAAAACAAATAACTCCAAATCACAGGGTACAGCAACTAGTGGAACAGGCGATCAGGGTAATCCGGATGGTGATCCCAATTCAAATAAATACGGTAAGTCAGGTAGTGGAAATGGAAGTGGCGATGGCAATGGTACCGGAAACGGATCTGGAGATGGAAGTGGATCGGGGGTGAGTTTTTCGTTGAGTGGAAGAAGGCCAATTGGTTTGCCGAAAGTGAATGATAACTCACAGGAGTATGGCAAAGTGGTTATTGACATTGTGGTTGATAAAAACGGAAAGGTAATAACTGCAACCGGCCCGGCTCGCGGTTCCAATACAACCAGCACAAATTTAGTTCGCAAGGCCAGAGAAGGAGCATTAAAAACGCAGTTCAATCCCAGCCCCGAAGGTGTGGAGGAACAACATGGTACAATGACTTTTAATTTCATTGTCAGATAGCCAATCTCTTAAGTCGGTTTTTTAATTTTTTCAACGATACCTTTGTATTTAATTTAGCGTTTAGCTGCAGAGGCTATTCTTACTATGAACTATAAGCAAACTCTGGAATATCTTTATTCGTCACTGCCAATGTTTCAGCGAATTGGAGCTGCAGCTTACAAAGCCAATTTAGATAATACGCATTCACTTTGTGAATTATTGAATCATCCTGAAAATAAATTCAAGAGCATTCATATTGCCGGAACCAATGGAAAAGGTTCAACTTCCCATATGATAGCCGCTGTATTGCAAGCTGCAGGCTATAAAACAGGTCTTTACACTTCGCCTCATCTGAAAGATTTCAGAGAGCGTGTTCGCATTAATGGCAAAATGATTTCGCGAAATTATGTCTGTAAATTTGTTGAAGATTATAAAGAATCATTTGAACGAATTCAACCCTCTTTTTTTGAGTGGACGGTTGCTTTGGCATTTGATTATTTTCATAAACAGAAAGTAGATATTGCGATAATTGAAACCGGTTTAGGCGGCAGATTGGATTCAACAAATGTGATCACACCATTGTTGTCAGTTATTACCAACATCAGTTACGACCACATGAACCTATTGGGCAACACCTTGCCTTTAATTGCAAATGAGAAAGCTGGCATCATAAAACAAAATATCCCTGTTGTGATTGGGGAAACAAATACAGAAACGGATAAGGTTTTTCTACAGAAGGCTGCATCGGAAAACACTCCCATTTTTTTTGCTGATCAAGAAATTAAAACGTCATTGGTAAAATCAAAAGGTGTTTCAACATTTATAGATGTTAATGTAAAAAGTAAACAAATAGTTTTTCCATTTACCGGTTCAAATGTAATTGAGCATCTAAAGGTTGATTTAAGTGCGAATTATCAATTAAGAAATATCAATACCATAATGATGAGTCTTGCGTTAATACATCCTGTTTTGCCGTTTACTCTTAAGCAATTAAGAACAGGTTTAAGCGAAGTAAAAAACACAACTGGTTTATTAGGTCGTTGGCAGGTGTTGGCTCGCAATCCATTAGTTGTTGCCGACACGGCTCATAATGAAGCAGGGATTAAAATGTTGCTTAATCAGATAAAGAAAACTCCGCACAATAGATTACATATAGTATTGGGTATGGTTAACGACAAGGCCATTGATAATATATTGAAATTACTTCCCAAAAAGGCGAGCTACTATTTCTGTAAGGCAAAAATACCCAGAGCATTAGATGCAAAGGATCTTGCTCAACAGGCAAAACAATATAATTTAAATGGCAGTGTATACTTATCAGTAAAAAGTGCTTTACAAAATGCCGTTAATCTTGCGCAAAGAAAAGATGTGGTAATAGTTTGCGGTAGCAACTTTATTGTAGCTGAGGTAGTTTAATTTTGCAGAGCGGGTAAGCAACAATGAAAGTATATTTACTATTAGCAACAGTTTTTCTTTTGGTTGGTGAAAGCATTGAGGCGCAAAACAATGTTCACATTAGTGGTAAAGTGGTAGACGCATCAAATACGAAAATCGGTTTACCCAATGTAATGGTAGTAAATAAGAGCACACAGCAAGGTGCTTTTACCAATGCCAATGGAACTTTTGAGTTGACTATTAATAAAGAAGACACCATTGTGTTTCGTGCTTTTGGCTATCATATTCGTAAAATTTCTGTTGCTGATTCTGTTGGACAAAATATCATTAATCTAAACGTATTACTGTTTAAAGAGGCTTATCAATTGAAAGAGGTAACAATAATGGAGTCTCGTCCTGCCGACTCGGTAATGAAAGATATTCAACGGCTGGGTTACAATAAGAGCGACTACATGATGAAAGGATCTGATGCATTTATGAGTCCTATATCTGCTTTATATGAACAATTCAGCAAAAAGGAGAGGAGTAAACGAATAGTAGCCGAGTTAATTAATAACGACAATAGAAAAAGTTTGTTAAAGGAATTATTGTTTTATTACTACCGAAACAATGTAATTGATTTAGATCCGGCATCATTTGATTTCTTTATTGACTATAGCAATTTTAATGACGATTTATTGAAGTCGCTTTCATCCTATGATTTGGCTGTATATATAAAAAGTAAAATTGCGCTCTATGAATACAGGCGATGATCAGCATAATTTTACCTTTACAGAACTAATGAAACAACTATTTATTCTCCTTTTGGTTTTTCAATTCAGTATTTCTAATGCTATAGCTCAAATGCCAGCTGACCGAAATGGAGGAGTAAAAAGAGACTCGTCCTTTAAAAATATGCCTAGGGTTGGAAAAGTTTTCGGTATTGTTCATGATGCAAACACAAAGAAGCCGGTTGAGTTTGCAACAGTTTCATTGCTTAGCATGCGCGATTCCAGTGTGGTGGGTGGTGCGCTTACTGATGCGAAGGGGAAGTTTCAGATTGAAGAATTACCTCCGGGTCGATTTAAAATGCGCGTATCATTTATTGGTTATAAAACATTCGATTATCAGCCCATACTAATTAATCCGCAAAATCAAATGTTTGATGTTGGAGTCATTAATTTTTCAGCTTCAGCCAAAAGTTTAAAAGAAGTGGAAGTAACTGCCGAAAAAAACGAATACACAAACAACATTGACAAGAAAGTTTATAACCTCGATAAGAATATTGTGAATGCCGGAGGAACAGCAACAGATGTATTACAGAATATTCCTTCAGTTGCAGTTGATATAGATGGTAATGTGGCACTGCGAGGAAGTACCAATGTTACCATCTTTATTGATGGCCGACCGTCAGGTTTATCGGGCCCCAACAGGCAAGCCGTTTTGCAACAGCTACCGGCAAGCGCTATTGAACAAATTGAAGTAATAACAAACCCTTCGGCTAAATATGATGCTGAAGGTATGGCGGGCATAATCAATATTAAAACAAAAAAGGAAAAGATGAAAGGCTTCAATGGTAACATTTCTGTTGGCGTTGGCACCAATGATAAGTACAATATTTCTACAGGAATAAACAACCGAACTTCGAAAACCAATGTGTTTGCAAACTATTCTTATCGCTCAGAGCATAGGGATAATAATGGAGCAGGTTTACAAGAGTACTCAGTAACCAATTTTGATTCCTATTCATCAGAAACTAATTCGGACCAGAAAAGTTTTTTTCATACAGCAAAATTGGGATCTGATTTTTTTCTTGATAATTACAATACTTTAACTGTTTCGGGTCTCTATAGCAATAGTGGCGAAAAGAAAAATGAATACCAGTATTATAATTTTTTTAATGACAGTGCTACAACATCTAAATTACAGCGAAATAATTATACAGATGAATCAGCCTCCAACGCTGATGGAACGATTGATTATAAACATTTGTTCAAGAATTCGAAACGAGAATTTTCTGCCAGCACCAATTTCAGCAATAGTATTCGTGAACAACAAAATGAATTTACCAGCAGTGCAGAAGACCTAGGTAATATACCTTATCAAACCAATTTAGGAAAACAGAACTTTATTATTTCAACCACTCAAACAGATTATATCCATCCGCTTAAAAATGGTAGACTTGAAACCGGTTTAAAAGCCACCATTCGAAATAACGATAACTTGTTGAATGCTTCTGTTTATAATCCAAGTTTGGGTGCGTACCTTAAAGATTCAATCTATAGCGATCATTTTATTTATAACGAACAAGTATATGCTGCTTACATGCAGTACTCAGGAAAACTAAAGAGTATTGATTACAGTGCCGGTTTGCGAGCAGAACAGGCACTCACCACCGGTGACTCAAAAACGAAACAGTCGAAATTTGAGAATGATTATTTTGCTTTTTTTCCAAGCGCTTCTGTTAAATATACATTCAAGAATGTAAACGAGTTTCAAGTGAGTTATAGCAAGCGTGTAAACCGACCCAATACGCAGGCATTAAATCCATTTATTGATTATAGTGACTCGTTAAATCTTCGTTCAGGCAATCCCGAATTGAAACCGGAATACACTCAATCAATGGAGTTTGCCTATTCAACCACATTGGATAAATGGAATGTGAGCACTACACTTTATTATCGGCATACCAATAACTTGATTTCAAGATACCGAAGTGTTGATTTGAATACAGGTGTTGGTCTTGTTACACAAATTAATTTTAATTCGTCTGACAATATTGGTTTGGAGTCGGTGGTGCGATATCAACTAGGTAAGCTAGGAAGTGTTATGACAAACTTCAATATTTTTCAGAATAAAATAAATGCAAGCAATATTGATGCTGATTTGCAAAGCAATGCTACTAACTGGAATGTTCGGTTGGCATTTAACCTGCGTGTAGCCAAATCAACATCACTGCAAGTTACCGGAATGTATATGGCACCAATGGTTAAACCACAAAGCACCATTAGTCAAATGATGAGCGGAGTTGATGCGGGTATCAAACAAGATTTCTGGAAGAACAAAGCATCACTTAATTTTAATGTTACGGATATTTTTGATACACGAAAATTTGTTTTTGAAAATAGAGGAGTAGGTTATGTTTATAATGGATTTCGTAAACGTGAGTCAAGAGTAGCTATGTTGACTTTTACCTATAAATTTGGATCGCAAGACAGTAATTTATTTCAACGTAAAAAGAATCAAAGACAAGATAATCCATCCATGGAAGGTGGTGGTGATTTTGGTTTATAGTTAAATGTGGTTTTTATTTAAGTGAATTTTAAGCGTAGATTTAGTGTCATATTTTCATCAAAATTCTTCTTTTGTTTTTCTATTGTGATTGCCAAAAGTTTGTTTTAATATCTTCGTCATTACAAAACAACTACTTTATGAAGAATGGAATAATTTTAAGTTTCGCAATTGTATCCGCATTTTTTACAACTCCGGGCTGCAAAACAGAAGGATGCACTGATCCCATTTCAATTGATTATAATTCAAATGCGGATAAGGATGATGGTTCGTGTAGGTATGCCGGAACAGGGGGAAGCACAACAATTGTTGCTTTTCCACGTCACCATTCAAAACCAATTGTTAGCTCAACTGCATACCCCGACACCGCTTATGTTAAATTTAATGCAGTGGAGTCGCCCGGTGTTAACCCTGCAGCTTACGACATGATTGTGGTGGGCGATTCAGGCGAAGATCACGTGCATCTGGAAGGCTTAAAGGCAGGAAAGTATTTTATATATATGACGGGTTATGACTCTGCTTCCTCACCCAACCGTGTTAAGGGAGGCATTCCCTACACGTTAATGCAATCTTCAGGTGAGGTTGATGTAGTGATTCCGGTTTCAGAAAATTAGGATGGATTTGGTTAATGATTTGATAGCATAAGTTATGCGAATTAGTGTTTTATGCATGTTCGTTTTGTTTGTCAACCAGCCAGAAGCATTGGCTCAAATAGCTGACGCAAATGGTTGCAACGATAGCCCCTTTTTTAAACGGATTCAAAATTCTTATATAATCAACTGTTCAAAAGATACGGATGAAGTTGATTTGACTATTGAACCGGACTCCTCATTTTTTAAGAGCGGAATAAAAACTATTATTTCGTATGGTTACGATGCTTCGAAAGCCAAGTTGGCACCTTCATTTTCAAAAATTGTGAAATGGTATGAAATAGAAGTAGCTAAAAGGGGCGGAATGAAAATGTATTATAGTGCAGATGAGGGAAAGGCAACATTGTTTTTTAAAACAGCCACTAATGAAATCTGGACCGTTATTGACGATGGCAGTGGTGATGGAGAAGGGCATCACTCAATTACCATAATAGAATCAAAAATTGAATAGTAGTTAATTACTTTCGATTGGTAAAACTTCTTCAGGCTTTTCTAAATGTTTAGAAAAGCGTTTTTGAAAAAGTATCCAAATCATCACACCGATAGAAATGCTGCTATCGGCAATATTAAAAACCGGACGGAAGAACTCAAATCCCTCGCCTCCCCATAACGGAAACCACTCAGGAAATTGTCCCCTCATTAAAGGGAAATAGAGCATGTCGACCACCTTGCCATGAAACAAACTGGAATAGCCACCCTCAGCCGGAAATAATTGTGCAATCTGAAAATCGCTGCTGCTGAAAATTAGTCCATAAAAAGTGCTGTCAATTAAGTTTCCAATTGCACCGGCAATAATTAACGATAAGCAAGTGATAAAAAGCGAATCAGCTTTTTCTTTCACCATTTTATGCAGATACCAGAAGAGTCCACAAACAAATACCAATCGGAAAGTACTCAGAAAAAGTTTTCCATAATCACCACCAAATTCCATCCCAAATGCCATTCCATTATTCTCAGTAAAATGCAAAATAAACCACTGGCCCATAATATGGAATTCCTGACCCAGGAACATATTCGTTTTAATCCAGATTTTAACAATCTGATCAAAAAGCAATACAAACCCGATAATAAATAATGGGCGTTTCAATAGCAATTGAATTTAAAAAATGGGAAATGCTAAATTAATCGCGGTATTGTTTCAATTTTGCTTCCATACTTTGTGTAGTATGTGGCACAGCACGCAATCTTTCTTTGGCAATTAATTTGCCGGTTACTCTACAAATACCGTACGTTTTATTATTAATGCGTTGCAGTGCTGCTTCTAATTGCTCGATAAATTTTCGTTGACGGATAGCTAACTGAGCTGATTCTTCTTTGGCCAATGTGTCAGAACCATCTTCAAGCATTTTAAATGAAGCGCCTGTATCATCAGTGCCATTTTCATTTGCATTAATAACGGTTGCATTCAGGTTTACTAATTCAACTCGTGCATCGGCAAGCTTGTTCTCAACTAGTACTTTAAATTCTTTTAACTCCGCATCACTGTAGCGGCTTCTGGTGTCTAAATTCTTCTCCACGTTTATAATTCTTGCTTTGGGTATACTTAATTGTGCTTTTGGAGCGAAAACCGGTTTGCTAACAGGCAACTCAGGCTTTGCTACAACAGGTGTGCTTTTTGCTTTTACAGGTTTAACGATTGGTTTAGCAATTACTTTTTTAGCGATTACTTTTTGCACCGGTTTTTTTACAGGAGCAGGTTTAGCAACCACTTTTTTTACAGCTTTAACCGCTTTTTTCGAAGCAATAACTTTCTTAGTCACTACTTTTTTAGCAACAACTTTTTGGGCTTTGCTTTTAGGAGCTGTTTTTTTGGCTGTTACAGGCTTAGCTTTAACTTGCTTTTTTACTGTTTTTTTTTTAGCTGTAGGATTGGCGGCCTTTAATGGTGTTCTGCTTACGGTATGACTAGTAAGGTTCCTTGCTTTTAAAGGTTTATTAATGGCTTTTTTTGCTGATTTAGGTGCTGCTTTAACTGCAGCTTTTTTTGCCGCTTTTTTAGCAGCTGGTTTTGCATTTGGGGCTTTCTTTTTAGTTGCCATAACTGTACTTTTTTACTGTGGTTAATACTTTAATTTCATCATCCACCTCTACAACGATACTGTCGTTTTCTTCAATTTCATCAACAATTTCGAGCGAGGTAGCTAAAATTTCGGTGCGAATATACTCTAAATTATTAGTGATAGATAACCGTATGCTTTCGGGGCCTTTAATCTTCACAATAATTTTATCAGTTACCTCAAACCCCTTTTCTTTACGGATGTTCTGGATTCGGTTTACTAGTTCGCGGGCGTAGCCTTTATAGCGTAAATCTTCGGTTATATTGGTGTCGAGTGCAACCGTAAGTCTGCCTAAATTGGTTACCTGCCATCCGGGTATATCTTCTGATAGAATTTCTACATCAGATAATAGTAAATCAAACTTTTCTGAACCCAATAATAATTGGATTTTACCTTCTCTCTCAAGCTCTGCTATTTGGGATTGATTGATGTTGGCAACGGCACCTGTTAATAGCTTCATTAAACTACCCACTTTTGGCCCTAATGCTTTAAAGTCGGGCTTAATCTTCTTTTTTAATAAACCTTCTGTGTTGCTGATGTACTCGATCTGCTCCACATTTACTTCGGCCATTACCAGGTGCTTAATGGCTTCCATCTTAATTTTGAAAGCCTCATCATGAATAGGTATTAATATTTTTCCAAGCGGCTGTCGAACTCTGATATTTACTTTTTTGCGAAGCGATAAAACCATTGATGAAATATCCTGTGCCAGTTGCATTCTTTCTAATAGGCCTGCGTCAATAGACAAACTATCGCTTATTGGGAATTTTGCAATATGTACTGATTCATTATTGTCTTTACCACTAACTTTATTTAAATCATTAAAAAGCACCTCTGCATAGAAGGGAGCAATGGGTGCCATCAATCTTGCAATGCTATCTAAACAGGTATATAATGTTTGATAAGCGGCTATTTTATCTTCTGTATAATCCCCTTTCCAGAATCGTCTTCTGCATAAGCGAACATACCAGTTACTCAAATGTTCGGTAACAAAATCCTGAATTAAACGTGCTGCACGGGTAGGTTCATAATCTGCATAGCAATCATCCACTTTTTGAATCAATGAATGAAGTAAGGATAATACCCAGCGATCAATTTCAGGTCGTTGTGCATAGGGTATTTCCTCTTCTTTAAAAGAGAAGCTATCAATATTGGCATACAATGCAAAAAACGAATAGGTATTGTAAAGTGTTCCGAAAAATTTACGTTGCACTTCACCGATTCCTTCAACATTAAATTTAAGGTTATCCCATGGTTGTGCATTACTGATCAGGTACCATCGAGTGGCATCAGGGCCGTATTTTTCCAGTGTTTCAAAAGGATCAACCGTGTTGCCTAAACGCTTACTCATTTTGTTGCCATTTTTATCCAGCACCAAACCATTGCTCATTACGTTTTTAAACGCAACCGAATCAAACAACATCACAGCAATTGCATGCAGGGTAAAAAACCAGCCACGAGTTTGATCAACACCTTCTGCAATAAAATCTGCAGGAAAAGCCCCCTGGCCCCCAAAGGGGGGATTGTTAGCTCCTACTTTTGGAAGGAGAGGTAAATGAGAGAGTGCGGTAACGATTTTCTTTAGAACTGTTTCAATATCTGCAGTAACGTCTTCATTCTTGAATCTAATTACTTTATAACCCAACTGATTTAAAAAAGCAGTTCTTGTATCATCAAGTTGTTTTTGTTCATCAGAATTATGATAACCACCATCAACTTCAATCACTAACTTTCTTGACAAGCAAACAAAATCAACAATTACATCTTCGATAATATGTTGTCTTCTGAATTTATAGCCTTCAAGTTTTTTACCACTTAATTGCGACCATAAAATATCCTCTGCAGGTGTTGGTTCATGGCGATGTTTTTTCGCGTATTCCTTTAATAAATTATATAAAATCGGATTAGCAGTTTTCCATCGGAGGAGGCCTTCTCCCCCTTTGGGGGCCTGGGGGGCAGGCCATCCCCATTGTGCATACGGCATTGCACCACTGTCAAACCATACATCAATCAGGTCTGCCTCACGCTGCATTTTTTTGCCGGTGGGGGAAACCAAAACAATATGATCCACATAAGGGCGATGCAAATCAAAATCAGGTTTGGAGGCATCCACATGTTTAAGATGCTTTGCGTCCATAAAACCAGCCTTGATGGAAACTTCTATTTCCTTTCGTAATTCCTCGATAGAACCCACACATTTTTCTTCTTTACCGTCCTCGCTTCTCCAGATAGGTAATGGTATTCCCCAATAACGTGAACGTGATAAATTCCAGTCCACTAAATTCTCTAACCAATTACCAAATCGGCCGGTTCCGGTACTCTCCGGTTTCCAGTTAATGGTTTTATTAAGTTCAATCATTCGGTCGCGCACAGCAGTGGTGCGTATAAACCAGGAGTCGAGTGGGTAATATAAAATAGGCTTGTCAGTTCGCCAACAATGTGGGTAGCTATGCTCGTAGCGTTCCACTTTAAAAGCTTTGTTTTCTTGTTTTAATTTGATGGAGATACGCTCGTCAACCGATAAATATTTATCCCTGCCTTGTTTTTCAGTTTCCGTATCTTTTTCTACTTCGGTTAGGTAGTCTTCTTTAACATATTCGCCAGCAAAGTCAGTTACTTCTTTTACAAAACGACCTTGTTTATTTACCAGTGGAGAAGGTTTATCGTTTTCATCCATCACCAATATGGAAGAAATATTATTCTGGTTACACACCCTGAAATCGTCAGCGCCAAAAACAGAAGCAGTATGCACCACACCTGTTCCATCTTCAGTAGTCACAAAATCTCCGATGATTACTTCAAAAGCTTTGGCCTCCCCGCCCCCAACAGGGGAGAGTGGTTGCACATAAGGCATCAGTTGCTCGTATTGAACAGTTTCCAATTGCTTGCCGGTAAACTCCCCAATAATTTTAAAAGGAATATTTTTATTTCCTCCCTGGTATTCCTCCATCTTTAACTCTGCATTCTTCTCAGGAAAATATTTCCCGACAAGGTCAGTGGCAAGAATTAATGTGACCGGTAAAAACGTGTAAGGATTAAAAGTCTGAACCAATGAATATTTTATTTTTTCCCCTACTGCAAGCGCACAGTTGGCAGGCAGTGTCCAGGGAGTGGTGGTCCAGGCAATGAAAAAGAGTTGGGAGTCAGGAGTAGGGAGTAGGGAAAAAAGGAATTCAGATCGTTCATTGCGTTTTACTTTAAATTGTGCAATGGCAGAAGTGTCCTTCACTAATTTATAAGTACCGGGTTGATTCAATTCGTGCGAACTCAAACCTGTTCCTGCAGCAGGAG
>JANNXV010000285.1:0-4046 GCA_031409815.1 Bacteroidota bacterium | reverse complement strand
GAAATTATCAACTTTAATTTGTTTACTAAGACACGAAACCATTCGTGTTCAATAAATGCATTCGGATTTTCATTATATGCCTTAGGCTTGTTTTTATTTGCGGAATACATTAATATGTTTATTTCTTCTGCAGTAATCTCTACTTTATACTTTGGAGGATTTAATTTTCCATTCATTGATTCATTAGGCTTACCACATAATGTTGCCACATTGTTAGGTGTAGCCATTTTCTTTGGCAAGATATTCTTCTTCATCTTCTTCTTTATGTGGATAAGATGGACAATTCCACGTTTCCGCTACGACCAGTTGATGAAATTGGGTTGGAGGTATTTAATTCCATTGGCATTAATAAATATATTTATAACAGGAGTTGTAGTGTTGTGGAAAAATGGATTGTTACATTTTTAGTTACAATTAAGAATGTGAAATAAAAATTTAGGGTTAATAAAAATATGCAACTAACAAACAGAAGCAAATTAGCAGTAAATAAAGAAATGACTTTTACAGAAAAGTTATATCTACCTGCTGTACTTGCCGGATTAAGAATTACTATAAGCCATCTCTTCAAAAAAAAGGTGACTATCAACTACCCTGAAGTTAAAAGACCAATTGCTACTGTTTGGCGAGGTCAGCATGTGTTAAAACGCGATGAGCAAGGTAGAGAAAACTGCACTGCTTGTGGTTTATGTGCTGTTGCTTGTCCTGCGGAAGCAATAACCATGACAGCTGCCGAACGCAAGCCGGGCGAAGAGAAATTATACCGTGAGGAAAAATATGCTTCGATTTATGAAATAAACATGCTTCGTTGTATTTTCTGCGGATTATGTGAAGAAGCTTGCCCAAAAGAGGCCATATTTCTTACAGATCGTATTGTGCCTTCTGATATGCTTCGGCAGAATTTTATTTTTGGAAAAGATAAATTAGTAGAAGGTATTGAGGCCGATAAAAGGATTGACATCAGTACAAGAACATCTGCACATCGTAAAGATTAAAAACACTTTTCCATAACAACACATTGTATTACTTTCGCCCACCGAATTACAGGAATAAATACTAAGAATGATTCAAGGTTTACCTTTTTACATTTTATCAGTTTTATCCATCTTTAGCGCACTGATGGTAGTGGTTTCCAAAAAACCAGTTCATAGTGTGTTGTATTTGATATTCTGTTTCTTTACTATTGGCGGGCATTATTTATTGCTTAATGCTCAATTCCTTTTTGCAGTTCATATAATCGTATATGCAGGGGCAATTATGGTTCTGTTTTTATTTGCGCTTATGTTTATTAATATGAATAAAGAAGCTGAACCACACAAAAGCAATCTGCTCAAAATAGCTGCTGTAATTTGTAGTGGTATCCTTTTATTGTTGTTGGTTGCAGCTGTTAAAGATGTAAGTGTTACTTCAACATTAGGCGAAAATGCCGATTTAGGTTCTGTAAAAAATTTAGGTAGAATATTATACACCACCTATTTATTGCCATTCGAGTTAACGTCTATTCTATTATTGGCTGCTATGGTTGGTGCTGTAATGATTGGAAAACGAGAAATTAAATAACCGATGAGTATATTCAACACCATTCCTATTAATTATTATTTGTTGCTTTCCGCAATACTGTTTACTATTGGAGTAATGGGAGTTTTGTTCAGAAGAAATGCTATCATCATTTTCATGTGTATTGAGTTGATGTTAAATGCAGTTAATTTATTACTCACCGCATTTTCTGCTCATCAAGGAAATGCATCAGGTCAGGTGATGGTGTTTTTTATCATGGCTGTGGCGGCAGCAGAAGTTGCAGTTGGCCTTGCTATATTGGTAATGATCTATAGTAATATCAAAAGTGTTGATATTAACGAACTCAATAAATTAAAGTGGTAGCATACATGCAATTGATTCATCAAACTCAACAAAGCACTTCATGTATCAAATAGCCTGGCTCATACCTGCATTTCCGTTATTGGGTTTCATTATCATAGGAATCCTCAATAAAAGAATTTCTGTATCACTTTCGGGGGTTATTGCTAGCGCGATGGTGTTTTTTCCATTCCTGATTTCATGCGGATTATTTTATCTGATCAAGAACGATTCGCTACCTGTAACAATAAAATTATTCGATTGGATTGTAGCAGGTGATTTGAATCTGCCATTTTCAATATTGATTGACAGATTATCTGTTATCATGTTGCTGGTTGTAACCGGAGTTGGTTTTTTGATTCATGTTTACTCCATCGGATATATGCATCACGAGCCTGACCATTCACGATTCTTTTCGTACTTAAATCTGTTTGTGTTTTTTATGTTATTGCTAGTGTTGGGCTCCAATTATGTGGTGATGTTTGCAGGTTGGGAAGGCGTTGGATTATGTTCCTATTTGCTAATCGGTTTCTGGTTTAAAAACACCGAATACAACAATGCAGCCAAGAAAGCATTCATCATGAATCGTATTGGCGATCTTGGTTTTTTGTTGGGCATCTTTTTGATTTATGTAACATTTGGAAGTGTAAATTATCACGAAGTATTTTCTGCTGCTAAAACATTCCCAACCGGTGACCCTGCAATAACTGCAATTACCTTGTTATTATTTATTGGCGCTATGGGAAAAAGTGCACAGATTCCATTGTACACTTGGTTGCCCGATGCAATGGCCGGACCAACTCCTGTATCCGCATTGATACATGCAGCTACAATGGTAACTGCCGGTATTTATATGGTGATTCGCAGCAATGTCTTATATGCATTAGCACCATTTAGTTCTGAAATTGTTGCAGTGGTTGGATTGGTTACAGCAATATTTGCTGCTACAATTGGTCTCAAACAAAATGATATTAAAAAAGTATTGGCGTATTCAACTATTTCTCAACTTGGTTATATGTTTGTTGCATTGGGTGTTGGTGCTTACGATACTGCCTTGTTTCATGTGGTAACTCATGCTTTCTTTAAAGCACTATTATTTCTTTGTGCCGGAAGTGTGATACATGCCATGAGTGGAGAACAGGACGTTCGCAACATGGGAGGTTTAAGAAAAAAACTTCCTTTAACACATCTCACCTTCTTAATCGGTACCCTCGCAATCAGTGGTGTGCCTCCTTTTGCGGGATTCTTTTCAAAAGATGAAATATTAGCTAAAGTTCATGGTCATTCAATGATCATGTTTGCGCTGCTTGCATTCACCTCTGTATTAACAGCAGTGTATATGTTTCGTTTGTACTTTTTAACTTTCTATGGAAATTTCAGAGGTACCGAGCAACAACGAACCCATTTGCACGAATCACCTTCTGTTATGACATTGCCATTGTTGATTCTTGCAGTGCTGGCAACATTCGGTGGTTTTCTAGGAATGCCTGAGATAATAAGCGAGCATCATTACTTCAGCGCATTCTTGCAACCAATTATTGTTTTTGCAAGTGAGCACCATGCTTCTGCAAGTTTTGAATGGACAATGATTGTGGTCTCTATCATACTATTGGTTTTAATTATTGGAGGAACCTACAACTACTATGTTTCAAAAAACACAATACCGGAACCGGAAGAACAAAAATTAAGCCCAGTAACAAACTTGGTTTATCATAAATATTATGTAGACGAGGTTTATAGTGCTGTAATTACAAAACCATTGGATTGGATTTCAAACAAAGCCTATCGTTGGATTGAAATAAACATAATTGATGGATTAGTAAATGGAGTTGGCACTTCCTTGAATTTAATCAGTAGCAATTTAAAAAATCTGCAAACCGGAAATATCGGTTTCTATATTTTCAGTATGGTGGTGGGAATCATTTTAATGTTCATTTTTAAATTTATGATGTAATGTTGACACTATCATTCATCATCATCCCTTTTATTGGCGCATTGCTTTGCTTGTTTCCAGGCAAACAACAGGTAAAATCATTTGCCTTATATGCCTCGTTGCTCACACTTGTTGCCAATGTTTATGCATTCACACAATTTGCAAACGATGTATCACAACAATTTTTATTCGACCAGTGGTGGATACAGGATTTAGGTATTAGTTTTAAGATTGGTATTGATGGAATCAGCATTTTATT
>JANNXV010000284.1:0-10828 GCA_031409815.1 Bacteroidota bacterium | reverse complement strand
ACCTGCATAAGCTGACGAATATTCAATACTAAAAAGCTTATCACCAAATGCTACCTGTGCGACACTCAAATTGATTGATGAAATGTTAGTAACCTGACCACTGACCGATCCATATTTAAACAGATGAAGAGTGTTATCACTGGCATCCATGGTTACAAATTCCTCCTCCGGTGTTCCTGAATCAAAATTACCAGCAGCTAAACCTCTCCATACACCATTGACAGGCAATGGTACAATTTCCTGTTCAATACTTTTATTACTATTAAGTGAGTTTAAGAGAAGTTTAGCCGGATAATAACCAGAAGTTGTCGGACTATAATTATAATTCTGCATAATAATCATTAATCGCGATTCGTCAGGTAAACCAGCGAAAATTTTACCATCGGTAGCTCCCGTAAAATAAGGATCTACATAAGGAGTATGTGTGCCTCTTTTAACTGCTACGGGATTAAACAACTGCTGATAATGCACAAGAAAGGCATAAGCCAATAAAGTTTCGACAGGCTTATTTATTGCATAAGTATTCGGATTGCCATCAGGGGCAAAAAAATCGCTTATAACTTGATAGATAGCGGAGTTGTATTTAGAAAGAAAGGTGTAGTTTGAACTTATATAATATTTATCCACTGGATCAGGTTCAACAGGATCAGCGCAAAGCTGATTGCAATTGTCATAATTACCAAAAACATTCATAAATATTTTCATGGGGTGATCGTATACAACACTTTCAAAATTTGTAGCAAAACGTTTCATATCACCTTCGGTAAAGTAATGGCCATTGTAAGTTTGAATCCCAAATTGATACATTAATTCCATAAATTCAATTTCAAAAAATGCATGACCAATATCCTCATATTTTTCACCACATAAACCCAATTTATGATACCATCTAAAATACTGCTGACCTGATGGAGAATAACCCAAGTTATCAACGCAATTATGCATTTCCTCCCAAATTCTGTTTCCAATGTTCCGACACTTGTCCAAATATACTAAATTGGGTGAGCCATCTAAATCAGTAATTTTCCATGCCATTAAAATTGCTTTACAAATTGCAGCCTGCTGATTCACTCCCCCGTTGGTTCCGGTCATATCTTGTTTAAAAATGTCATCTGCTGTGGACCAATCTTTATTGATCTGATAATCCAAAGTGGTGTAAATATTGGCTTTTAACCATTGAGAAAATTCACCATAGGAATTTACGGCTTGCATAGAATATTCGCTTGTAAATCCCTTTACCTCTGACGGCAAATCCATATTTGCTAAATCAATAAATGATTGATCTGTTTGCATCAGGTAAACAAACTCAGCCATGGGATAAATTATGATGCCTGTAAAAAGAAACATACGCTTATTGAAACAATTATTAGTTCCATGTTCAAAATGCGCCCATGCTTTATGTGTAGGATCTATTTCCCAAGTGCCGTTTCTTGTACAATATGGTGGAATTATATTAGTATAGCCATCAGGAGCAAAGGCGACCGGCATATCCAAATACGCTGAATTTACATTTTGAATACGATCATCACGCCTGTCCTGAATTCTTTTTACAACAATAATATATTTATCCAAATACCTTTTGTCATTTGTTGCTTTAAACATGGTGAGATATGAACGCTGTAAATAAGTATCGGCATAATAAATTGTTTCGTCAAAGTTTGAATTAAAGGTTGAATTCAGATTACCGCTATAATGTTGCGCATCCAATTGATCAAATAACTGCCGATAAGTTTGTGCATTTATCACAAAACAAACCAACGATTGAAAAATTATAGCAAAGACAAGTTTTTTATACATGGTGATTAATATTTAAGTGAGAATAATAAACTGAGTGAAGCCCCGTACAATGATCTGTCATACGCTCCATTGTAATATGTTTCGCCATTAGCTTCAGGATCAACATGAATAGTACTGGTATTAAAAAATGATAACTCAGCAGAAAAGGAAAATTTCTGATAGCTCAAAATGTTTTTGCCAATGGCTAACCCTCCCATCAGAATTACTTCATCTTTTAATGTCATATCAATTACTGACAGACTGTAAAACTTCCTAGGATTATTCAAACGTTCCTCAACACGTGTAACATAGGAAGGTTGGACAAACAAAGTAGAGTACCAGCTTTTATTCTTGGTAAAGTATAGTGATACAGCTAAAGGAATACAAATTGTTTCATGCACAAACTTGGAATGTAAATTTCCGTCAATTTCATTTTGACAGTAAGTAAACTTATTGAATCTAAAACCAACTGAGTAACTGAATAATTTGCTTATTCTCCTGCCATAATCAACTCCAAGATCATACCCTAAACCTGGCTTTTCGATTTCATCAAGTTTCTTGCCATATTCAGGATCCAAATTAAGTGCATGATACTTTCGATAAGCAATGTTTGCACCCCCTCTGAAAGTAAAGCTGTTTTTGTAATTTTTTTTAATTTGGGTTGTGTCTTTAACATCCTGCGCTAATAACACAGAGTTATTAAGCAACAGAAATAAAAAAAACAAGAATCCAATACTACACCTAACCATACGGGTTTTTGTTTTAGTTTTTAATTTTAAGGAGTTCGTTGCGTAAGTCATGGATTTCCTGCTGCTGCTGTATTACATACAGTGTTAACTCTTCTATTTTTTGCAATAATTGAACTTGCATAACACCCACATCTACTCCTTCATTTTGTTTTACTTCGGCTGCTGAAGGAATATTGGGTAAATGTTTGTTTTCAGAAATGTAATTTTTTAATTGTTCGAGGGGTAAAAGTGGGTAGTCGTTTTCAAAGACAAAATCGGGAAAGGGATCAACCGCTGTTATCTTTAGCTCACGTGCCCCAATCATACCATTAACTGCGAGAAGGAAAGAGCCGGGTTCATCAGTACCAATTCCAACATGACCATACTGGTTAATTAAGAGGCGACACGCAGGATTGTTGCCTCCAAAAATGAAAAAGTTATTATTTCCTACTTCATCCTTGTCAATACCCAAAGACCATTTTTCATTGTCGTTTTGTCTGAATGAAATTTGGCTTTTAAATGCGGTGCTGTTTTCGCGGTTTAAAGCTAAACCACCATTTCCATCATTATGCGTAACTGTAAGTTTATAAGAAGGTACGGAAGAACCTGTACCAATACCTACCTTGCCATTATTGTAAACCAGATCAGACCCGGAATTCAAATATTGCCATGAATTTAATCCCCCAATTAATGATCCTGACCTATAAAAATTTGTTGCGTTAATATCACCTGCGACTTCTAATTTATGTTGTGCATTAGTTGTTCCAATTCCTACATTTTTTCCAGCATCAGGAGCTAAATAATTATTACCCCCTAAGGTTACATCTCCAGAGGTGCCAGTGCAGATATTTACGCTTTTTCCATTATCAGCATTTATAGAAAGATTACCCGCACCGTGATTAACTATTGAGGGGCCATTGTCGTGTGAAATGCGTATGTAATCATTGTCATTGGGGTCAAGCCAGTTGGTAACTCTAATAGCGCCTTTTACTTCAATACGATCATCAGGAGTGGTGGTTCCGAAACCAAAGCGCTGCCAGCAATTAAATAAATCAACATGAGTTATGCCATCCCACTGAAACAATAATGAATAATAGTTATAAGCGTTAGTATTACAAACTGCATTTGTTGGCGAGGGTAAAGTGATTGGAAATGACTCAACATCTCCATGTGAGTTGGTATAAATTAATCTGTCGGTAGTGCCATTGAAAGCAGCAATGTTTAGCTTGCCATTCTTTTTTAACCTTAGTATTTCGCTTGCATTTGTTTTAAACACCACATCCACACTATCACTGGTGCCAATAAACTGAGTGGCGGGGTTGGTTCCCGTGTTCCCGTTCATGGTCCAGTCGTCACGCTGGGGTTCGGTTATAAGAATGCTATTATTGCTGGTGCAGTTGTTGGCATCGGTAACTGTTATGGAATAAAGTGCCTGGCCAATTGTAGTGAGGTTGGCTGTGGTGGCATTATTGCTCCATGCATAAGTATAAGCACCTGCGCCACCGCTTACAGTAGTATTGATATTGCCATTGAAACACTGGTAGCAACTTACATTGAAGCCATTGGGATAGGTAGAGGATGTTAAGGTAGGTACCAGTGCAGGTGGCTCGGTGATGTTGATTTCTGCTGTTACAATAACATTGTTTGCATCCCAAATGCCGGCACCTAAATAACCAGGATAAACACCAGAATAAACGTTAGTATCGCCAGCGCCCCATAAATAGGAATAGGGTTGCACACCGCCAGTTACAGTTAAAGTTACCACGGCATTATTGGCTCCGTGGCAGGTGATATGTTAACCATTATGCAGAGGGCTTGATAGGCTTACGATTAGTTCGTCAGGTTGTGTTAATGTGCGGGTTTGTTGGAGCGAGCAACCATTTTGATCGGTGATGGTGACGGTGTAAGTACCGGCAATTAAACCTGCTGCTGTTGATTGTTCGGTATTATTACTCCATAAATAATTATAAGGAGGAGATCCACCTGTTGCCTCGGCTGTAATGCTGCCGGTTTCGCCAAATTTATAGATGTTGTAGCCATTGTTGTCTTCGAGATAAATATTAGCGCCTAGGATATCGGGCTGAATGAGCTCTGCTTTGCTCATAAAACTTTGCCCTAAGGCATTGGTAACGGTAACGGTATAGGATCCGGCAGTTAAACCCACCAAATCTTCAGTAGTGGAACCGTTGCTCCAAAGAAAAGTGAATGGAGTATTGTCATCTTCTACATTAATGATGTTTATAGCACCATCGGCAGCACCATGGCAAGTAATGTTATAGTTATTGATATAAGTTGTTTTCTCTAAGCTGATGATTTGTGCCGTTGCAGGTACAGCTAAAGCAACTAAGCCAAACAACAGTATGAAAGACAAGGTTGCCTGATGGATTGATTTTGAAATTGCACGCGTTTGATTTTTGATAGCCATAATAATTAATAGTTAGTAAATTTAGAGAACACTGATAAATTAACATTGTGCAGCAGGCTGCAAAAATCTAAAAGGGTAGAAAAATGGCAACGGGTATTTTCGTTTTTCGGCTTTGCCAAACCGCCTTTTGTTTCAACTCATTTGCGCTTATCAATGTTAAATGAGTACTACAATAGTATATTTAAAATTGCATAGCGCCAAATATTTTTATTATTACGATGGGGCATTGGCTTCGAGATGGGTGTGAATATTTAATTATTACGAATGTGTATGAACTAAAAGACGTGGAAAGCAGAAGAATCGTTGCATGAACAATTAATTTGTTTCTGAGAATAATTGATGCAGGTTTGAGGAATACCTATGCTAAAGAATTGCAATAGCATGATTGCGAAAGGGCACGACAGGCTGGTTGTTGGCGAGGGCGCCAACCACACAAAAAATATTTTATCGTCAATATGAAACCTTATTGACCCTTTTATAGTATAACTTCCATAATTACGTTGGAAAAAAAATGGAATTGTAACCATTTTAAACAAAGTAAAGTAAAAGTTAATCGTTAACATTAAATATATAAAATTATGAAAACAAGAATTAAAAACAATTCGCAAACAAAATTTAGGCGCGTGCACCTGAATATGATTGAAACGATAGTTGCTTATGCGCTATCAATTACTAATGTTGTTATAACTGATTCGATAACCGCTTTTAGAGCGCTGATAAATCGTTTGCGCGATGGGGCAGTGTCAATTGAGAATCTGGATAAGCTGTCGAAATCGCCTATAACAGGATTTGCGGCACAGCGAAATACAATGCGGGCATTGGTAACCGAAATAACATTAGGCATTATGGGTGCTACCAAAAATTATGGAGTAGCCATTAACGATGATGTGTTGGTGGCAAAAATGACTATTACCCGGTCGGCACTCAACTCGATGAGCCTTGCAGCTTTTATGGCGCGGGTTGGAGATGCAATTGAGGTGGCAACACCGATATCCGGCAACCTTGAAGACTATGGTGTGGATATAATTATGATTAATACCTGGATGGATAATTATAATACTCTTCGCACGATGAACACAAACCCTACCACTGCAATTACAAACAGGAAACTGATAAATGCGAATATACAACAGCAGCTTCGCCAATGCATTAATTTATTATATGAACAGTGTGATGTGATGGTGTTGCAACTGAAAGCACAATATCCCGATTTTGTAACAGGTTGGTTTTACAACCGGAAATTACGCCCTAACGGACATGTAGTAACTAAACTGAGAGCGATAGTAGAAAATGAATTGCAGGAGCCTATTGAAGGCGCCACTGTGATGGTGGTTGGAATGGATAATTCGTCAACTTCGGATGTAAATGGTGAATGTACTATTGATGGAGTGCCATTTGGAAGCCATCAGGTGGTGATAATTAGTGGTGGTAACAGTAAAACATTTGGACCTTATCAATTTAAGAAAGGTCAAAGCCGCACTATCCATTTTACGATGACTCCATCGTTTGTTGCACCTGATCAGGTGCCTTCAATTGTAACATCAAAAGAAAAAGTAAAGTAAGCAAGAAACAGTAGGTTAGGCCTGCTATATTATTTTTATTTAGCACCAACAAAAGAACGGGACCTTTCGGGGTTCCGTTTGCTTTTCAAAACTATTTGCAATCACTGCTTATTTTTAAATTAAGCAAAAGTTATTGCCAAATGAAATGGAATGGCTGTATGAGAAGGATTCGAACCTTCAAAGGGATAAGGAAGTTTGTTTTACTTGAAAAGCGAACAAGATAAAAGTGTGCTTGAATAAGGCGGTAATGGTTTTCCTTTTTTTTTGGTAGTTGATGTGCGTGCGAACTACTAACCACATCAGGTTTTGCTTAAAATGATTTCTTTCATTCTTAATACTTCTTTCTTTGTAAATCCATGAGCTGTTATGGCACCTTCACCGGTAGTTTCGATTATTATTTTTGAAAAACCGATCAACGGACAATCAATATTTATGGAAGAAATTCTGCTGAAAGGAATTGTTTTTTCGCTACCGCTAAATAATGAAGGCATTTTAATGGTTACTCCAATCGAGTCGATAGTTATTACAGAAGGGAATATTTTGTTTCCGGAAGTGAGTCGGGATGCTGTAAACTTTTCCATGTAAGCTGATTACTTTTTTATTGGCCCAATTGATTTTTTGCGCCAACAAGTATAGTATATATTTGGTAGCTGAGTTATGTTGATGGCGGAAAAAATACCTGTACGGCTTAATGTTTTGCTGTCTCCTCCCATAGTTTTTTAACAGCATTCCAAACGGACATTCTTAATTCATCATGCCCCGATAATCTATTGGTACTTGCATACTCTTCAAGTGCAAGGCGAAGTAATTCAAGTTCTTTGGCCACCTCGGGATGAGCGTGGCACATGGCCTCCACATTTCGTTCTTCTTGGCTGGTAAGCAGACCAAGACAATAATCTTGTAATATTCCACTTGTAATATAATCCGCTGCCTCCATTGGTTACTTAACTATTTATGAAATGATGAACAGCTTAAAATAGAAAAATCTATTAACTGACTTAGCACTTTATTGCTGATAAAGTGTTTTTAGCATACTCAGCCCTTTGCGGGCGCGAGTTTTAACTGTTCCCAACGGTAACTTTAAAAACTCTGCTGTTTGCTGATGTGTGCAACCAAAAAAGAAAATCATATCAATAACCTCGGCATACTTTTGATCAATTTGCAAGGCCTTTGTTTTAAAGTCCTTAAAATCTAAATCGCTTTGGTGAGTGTTGGAATTGCCTGTGTAATCCTGATGAAGCAAAAACAGATCAATACTCATATTTTGCAGCTGATTTTTACAAGCAGGTGAGCGTAGGTAATCAATTGCCTGATTGCGTGCAATATTTAACATCCAGGTAAAAAGAGTGCCTTTTGTGTTATCAAAGCGATCGATGTTTTTCCAAATTTTTACAAAAGTTTCCTGCAAAAGGTCGTCTGATACATCAGTACGTTTTACAATTTTCATCAGTATTCCATACAATGCATTGCTATAGTTATCATATAGAACAGTAAATCCCCGCTCGCTATGCGATTTAATCATTTGCACCAGCTCATCAGTAGCGGCTGTTCTTTTTTTAGGTTCAACCACAGCTTTTGTTAGGGGTTTAAAAAAGTGTTTTGACGAAAAATTAGTTGTAGCAATCATCATGTTATTGTTTTGGTTACAATCAATATGTTTTATTGATGGAGCAAAGCTATGTTGACCCTAAGGTTTCTGAAATAGTGACAATCGCTATTTATTAATGTTAATTTTATTGAATAGCAGATTGAATAGCGTAGTTTAGCCTTTTATTTAAATAATAAGAGGTGCTTTTATGATGGACGATACACTTTCACAAAGTCTTACAGGTTTGCGCAAGGCAGAAGCTATTTACGAGCGTGTTGTAAAACTTTCAGATGATATTTTTAGAGATGAAGAGTTGGTCAATAAGCAGGAACGTTTGAAGGAACTAACATTTCTGTTGGATGGTGTGCAAGGCACCGATACCATTCTTACCATATTCAATCACCTTACTTATTTGCCCGAACTGGAAGTAGGCACCGAGGCATTTTGGGGCACTTTGCCCAGGCAAACCAAGGATGAAAAAATGAAAAATGTGTTGAGCATTTTACATATTGATTATTCATCGTTTCCATTTGAATCGGTAAACTGGCTCATCAAAATATTTCCAACAATACCTTTTGAAGAACGGGTTAACATGAAAATTCATCATTGTGGTATCAGGTTTGTTCGCACGGATGGTAAGCAAATACGCCTATTTTCTCAGGGTATTCCGGTGCAGGTTGATGAAGAAAGAAATTTTAAATACACGCTTAATTACATTCAAAACATTCAGCACCTGTTCAAAAATGATTATGCGCATTACTGGATCAGATTATCATATGGAGAACTGAACGATAAACTGCAAACTTTTCATTCTGATACAAAAGAAACTGCTAATGGTGACTTGCTAACTGTAAGGGAAAAGGAAATTTTGAAGCTCATAGCAGAAGACATGGACACCAAAACAATTGCTCAAAAGCTGTTCATTAGTGTTAATACGGTTGGCAATCATCGCAGCAATATGATCGACAGATTGGGTGTTAGAGATACCACTGCACTTGTGCAATTAGCTAAAATGACGGGGATGATTTAAAACTTAATTCAAAAAAATAATTAATACATAAAGTATGGCCACGTTTTATGATACAGAAATTCTTCTCAGCTTAAAAAAAAGCGAAGCCATCTATAATAAAGTTGCTGAATTATCGCGTAATATATTTCATGGTAAGAGCCTTGCTAACAGAGATTCACAGATGCTGGAACTGGAATTTCTTTTACAGGGAATTAAAGGAACTGATGCGCATCTTACCATTTTTAATCATCAAACTTTTGCGCCTGAATTGGAAGTTGGACATACTGAATTTTGGGGATTACTACCCGATGGAAACATGGAAGAACGCATGGTTACCATACTCGACTTGCTCAATAAGGAATATGCAAAGTTTCCATACGAATCCGTTGAATGGTTTACAAAAGTATTGCAAGAGATTCCATTTGAAGATCGTGTTAATATGAAGATACACCATAGTTGCATGCGATTTACGCGTTTGGATGGGGTACCAATTTGTATTTTTTCACAAGGCATGCCCATACAAATTGATGAACAGCGCAACTTCAACTATACACTTAATTATGTACAAAATATCCATCACCTAATTAAGAAAGATTTTCCTTATTACTGGATACGATTTGCTTACGGGCAGCAAAAGGAATTTGTTCAAACCTTTCATTCCGATGATAAACTGTATTCAAAAAGCGATTTGCTAAGCAAGCGGGAAAAGGAAATCTTAATGCTTATCGCAGAGGACATGGACACCAAAACTATTGCCGAAAAGTTATTCATCAGTGTTAATACGGTTGGAAATCATCGCAGCAATATGATTGAGCGATTGGGTGTGAGAGATTCTACTGCACTTGTGCAATTAGCAAAAATGACGGGTATGGTTTAGTATTGATTTCTAAATAACATCGTGTAGATTTTTAATCCATTTTTTAAAATCCCTTTTGCGCTTCAATTGTAATTAAACTAAAAATGCTTTAATGATAATAATCAATTTTCACCTATTTGTAACTTGCTTTGGTCTTTTACTTTTTTTGAAGACAATTAAACAACTGAAGAATCATTTTTGAAAAATGGCAGTAATTTGCAAAAGCGTATAGAATGGCCTTTTTGACTAAAAGGGCTAAATGCAATCAAAATAATCAAAAATTGTTTGATTGATTAAATCCAAAGTTATCTTACTCTCGTTTATTTAATATTACTATTAATTCCCACTGGTTATGCCCAAACGCTATATTATTCTTGTTTCATTTCTAATTGCATTTATTGCTGCAATTGTAGTTACACAAAAAAAAGAGCCCGATTTTTCAAAACTGAAACCTCAGTTGGGAAACATTTCTTCTTCCAGTGAATGGATTAATACACAAGCTGCTATTGCAGGAATGGAAGACCAGTTGAGAAATAATCCTCTCAAGGCCAATGAAATTAAACTGAAACTTGCACAAGCATACATGCAGGAAGGTCGGGTAACGGGCGAGCATAGTTATTATGATGCGCTTGCTTTTAAAATGGTAAACGAAGTATTAAAAGGCGCGCCTGAGAACTTTGAGGCTTTATGCTGTAAAGCCACTTTACAAGCTTCTGCACATCAGTTTACCGATGCATTGCAAACTTCAACGCAGGCTATAAAAGTAAATCCTTACAATGCATATATATATGGCGTAAAGTGCGATGCCCTGGTTGAACTTGGTAAATATGATGAGGCTATTGCAGCTGGAGATAAAATGGTGGGCATTCGACCGGATATTCGCT
>JANNXV010000283.1:0-2372 GCA_031409815.1 Bacteroidota bacterium | reverse complement strand
TTTTTTGTTAAATATTTATAAACTTTTTCATATCGTTGAATTCCAATTTCTAATGAATAGTTTTCAATAGCAACTTTTCGAAGGTCAGACTTATTTTTTAATAGTAAATCATTTATTTGAGGAATAATAGCTATATAGTTGTCAATGTTCATTTCATGACAAAGTAAGCCTACCCCTGTAGCTTCCACAACTATATCGTCATCTCCAATACCTGAATTACAGATAATAGGTACGCCCATACTTAATAATTCAGCCATTTTGGTTGGCGAGCTGGCTTTTTTGCTAAAAGCAGGCTTGATAAAAAATATCGACAAATTCATCAATGAAATGTAAAGCGGAACTTCGGCTCTTTTTGCTGAGGTAATAATAATTGAGTCGGAAGGGATTCCTTTTTTTAAGACTGCTTCAAGTATAACAGTTGGCGATTCGTTGGAAACAAATAGAAAGCGCGCATTTGAATTTGATTGAAACAATATTTTGAAAAAATCGAGCATTTCATCAAGCATATACCAGGTGCCTATTGCTCCGAGGTAGCCAATAGTTAAATTGTTTTCTGAAATCCCAAGGTGCAAGCGTAAAGATGCTAGTTTGTGCGGGTCAATTAATTTGGGATCAAAATGATGCGTGTCGGCACAGCAAGGAATAACGGTGATTGGAGGTAGGTTTTTCACTTTCCAGCCTTCTATTATTTCACGAGCTTTTACAGTTAAGCTAATAATTTGGTCGGCATTGGAAAGCAGTATTTTCTCCTTACGCTTAAAATAATGATAGATAGTTGCATACACCGGGTTTTTGAGGTTCCAAATTTTCCCATCAACTCTTTCATCAGCCCAAAAGCCGCGCATATCGAAAATATATTTGATGTCTATTTTCTTTTTGATATGAAGGCCAGCCAAAGCACTAATATAACTCCTGCAATGGATTAGATCAACTTTTTGGGCTTTACAAAATTTTAAGGCTGTATTAACCATACAGCAGTAATCATAAATGGTTGAAAAAATGGGTGGCGACTTTGAATACGTAAGCGGAATCCAATTGATTTTAGATTTTTCAAGAAGATCTTTAATTGTTTCACTGTTTTTATTGAATGCATCCTTTTTCTCAAAACTTAGGATGGTAAATTCGTAACCCTTTTCTCTTAAACCATTTAGGTAAGGAATTACTTGTGACTGACCAAGTTGATCTGTCATTCCATCATAAGAAAGATAGAGACAATGCATATAGAAATTGAATTGCTGTAAAGTAAATCAATAAATTTGTGAACATTACAAATGCAATTGTCAATTAATCCTGCAACAATTAAATTTTAAGGAATAAATTAATCAATGAAGTTTCTATCACTTGCTGATTTCATTATTACCCCTTTTTATTTGATGCTTATCTATTTTTTTGCACGCACTGTACAAAAGCGTAAAATAGATAGTCAGCCAGAATATAGATTTTACTTATATGGTTTGTCAGTAAAGGTACTTGGAGGTATAGCATTAACATTAATTTATGCATTGTATTATCAGGGTGGAGATGTAACGCAGTATTATGCTGATGCACTTTGTTTGGTTAAATTACAATTTAAAAATCCAATCGGTTTTTTTGCGGTAATGTTTGATGGATTAAGCCGAAACAATTATGTGTACTTTGATGGCGATACTGGCTACCCGGTTTACTTTAGGGACTCTGCGACATTTTTTGTAGTGCGTATCGTGTGGTTGTCGGTTCTGTTGGGTTTAACGAGTTTTATTGCCGCCACTATCATGATAGCTTGGCTTTCTTTTGAAGGGGTTTGGCGGCTATACAAAGTTTTTGTTTATGAGTTTCCAATGCTGACTCGCGAAATGGCTATTGCAATACTGTTTATTCCTTCGGTATTTTTTTGGGGATCCGGATTGCTTAAGGATACTATTACACTAAGCGCGATAGGCTATTATACTTTTAGTTTTCATAATGCATTTATTAGGCGGAAAAGTGTTTTAAAGAATATTGTTATACTTTCCATTGCCTTTTATTTTGTTTTATCTATTAAACCATACTTAGTGCTGGGTTTATTGCCTGGTTCGCTTTTATGGATTACAAGTAATTTTATTGCTAAGCTAAAGGGCACGATTTTTAAAATTGGTTACACCCCTTTATTAGTTGTATTTGCCGCATTTTTTGGTTACCTATTAATAAATAACTTAAGTAACAATCTTGGTAATTATTCGCTGGGGACTGTTTTAGAACGTGCGGTTATTACACAGCGGGATTTAAAAAGTGAAAGTTATCATGGCAATTCATTTGACATTGGAGAATTTGATGCCACCATACCAAGTATGCTTGCTAAAGCCCCTAAAGCAATTGCAGCTACCTTGTTTCGTCCTTTTATTTTAGAGGCGAAC
>JANNXV010000282.1:0-4045 GCA_031409815.1 Bacteroidota bacterium | reverse complement strand
ATGATATGATTAACAATTGCTTCTATTCTTATTTAAAATAGCCGTCCAAAAATATGCAATCAGCAATAAAGCAAGAATTGATTGTAGTGATTACGATATCAAAAGTGGGAATTTTAACTAAACTCATAAAGTCTTCGGGGGATTACACAACTACAATTTAAAAGCTGGCTACAGTTATTTTAATTGGATTCGGACTTTTACATAGGTATGGCGTTTTATGAAGATAATTTAACAGAATAATTTTTAGTTTAAAAGCTGAAAAAAAGCCATCTTAGTTAATTTACTTTTTTTCTACTATTAAATGTTTAGTTTTGGCTTCCTTTCTCGCTAGGCCATTAAAGCATAATCGAATGAATAAAAAACTACTATACAGCATATTTTCTTTTTTAGCCTTAGCGTTTGTGAGTCAAGCACAAACAGCTACTATTAAGGGTTTGGTTAAAGATGATTTTAATAATCCTGTTGCTAAGGCAATTGTTAGCATTAATAAGCAAACATCAACTACTTTGGAGAACGGTGCATTTGAAATTACTAATGTGCCATATGGAAATTACCAAATTGAGATACAAATAGAAGGCTTTGCAAATTATGTGGAGCTTGTAAATGTAAATTCACCATTAGTTGACTTGATAACTTTAACAGTGCATCATAACGATCTTCAAAAAAATAATCCAGATGAAATTCCAACGCTTACATTGACCGATGATGAAGTGGATGCCGGCAATGGGCAAAATGCCAGCAGTGCATTAAATGCTTCACGTGATGCTTTTCAACAAGCAGCCATTTTTAAATTCAGTGCAGCGCGTTTTCGCATACGAGGTTATGACGATGAAAATTTTACCACTTTAGTAAATGGAATTCCCACCACTGATTTAAATAATGGCCGCACCATGTATCAGGCTTGGAGTGGATTAAATGATGTGCTTAGAAGCCGCGAAACAAGTATTGGGTTAGGAGCAACTGATTATACATTTGGTGGTATTGGAGCTAATTATAACATCGACACTAAAGCAAGCTCACAGCGTAAACAATTGCAGGTAGGTTATGCATTGTCAAACCGTACTTACGACAACCGTTTAGTAGCCACTTATGGAACCGGTATTTTAAAGGGAGGTTGGGCATTTGCACTTTCTGCTTCACGCAGATGGGCACAGGAAGGCTATGTAGCAGGAACCTATACGGATGATTTCTCGTATTTTTTTTCTGCAGAAAAAATTATTGGTAAGCATAGCATCAGTTTAACCCGCTTAGCAAGCGAAAACATTAATGGAAGATCTACCCCAACTGTTCAGGAGTTGTATGATTTGGCAGGTACCCATTATTACAATCCCAACTGGGGTTATCAAAATGGTGAGAAACGAAATGCTGTTGTTGGCAGAAACAGTCAACCTTTAACAATACTATCTCATGATTGGAGTATTAATGACAATAGTTCATTACACAGCTCAATCAGTTATCAATACGGTAAAAATAGTTTTACAGGATTAGACTGGTACAATGCAGCTGATCCACGACCGAGTTACTATCGTAACCTGCCAAGTTTCGTTAGCAATGATATGAATGATCCGGCAGGTGCTGCCTTGGTTACACAATTATTGACCGAAACCGAAAAACAACGACAAATTCAATGGGATTTATTATATGATATTAATCGTCATTCATTTGATACAATTAAAAATGCAAACGGCATTGCTGGCAATACTGTTTATGGTAATCAGGCGGCTTATGTAGTTGGCGAAAACGTAACTGAAAACAAACGGTTTAATTTCAACGCTGTTTATAATGCAAGTTTAACTGATCACATCAGTTTAGATATTGGTGTTAATTATCAAAGCCAGGAAAGCAATTTTTACAAGCAGTTAAATGATTTATTGGGTGCTGATTTTTTTGTTGATTACAACAATTTTTCTGACCTCACCAGTAATCGCGATTCATCATTACTTCAAAATGATTTGAATAATCCAAACCGAATACTGCAGGTTGGCGATCGATATAGTTATGATTATATAGCAACCATTAAACAATATGGTGGTTGGGCTCAGGGTAATTTTAAATACGATAACATTGATTTCTTTGTGGCGGCTCAACTCTCTCAATCTTCGTTTCAACGAAACGGCCACACACTAAATGGAGTTTTTCCCGATGATTCGTATGGTAAATCAGTAGAAAAAAAGTTTAGCAATTACGGTTTGAAAGGGGGCTTAACTTATAAGTTAAACGGACGTAATTATATTTATGCAAATGGCGAGTATTTAACTCGCTCGCCTTGGTTTGAAGATGTGTTTGTTTCGCCACGAACACGAAATGAAGTAGCAAAAGATTTGGGTGAACAACAAATTACTTCTGCTGAAGGAGGTTACCTTTTACGCACACCTAAGGTAAAAGCAAGAGTTGCTTTTTTCTATACCCAGTTTAATAACGACACCCGCACAATTCGATATTACAATGATGACTTCCAAACTTTTGTGAATTACACCATGACCAATATTGATAAACAACACATGGGTACTGAGTTGTCGTTTGAAACAAATTTAGGTCGTGGATTTAGTGTAAACGCAGCGGCTTCAATTGGTAGATTTTTATACACTTCGCGACCTTTGGTTTATGTAACTGAAGATAACAAGGATACCGTATTGGCAAACAATGAAATTATTTATGCTAAAAATTATCATGTAGGTGGAGGACCCGAACGTGCTTACACCATAGGATTAGATTATCGTGCAAAACGATTCTGGGGATTTTTTATCAACTTAAATTGTTTTGATAAAACATATTTGGAGTTTAATCCGGTACGAAGAACTACTTCAGCTGTTGATCAGTTAGATGAGAATGATCCACAGCGAGAGGCGATTCTCGAACAAAAACCTTTTAAAACACAATACACGGTTGATGTTAGTTTTAATAAATCGTGGCGATTGAATGATCAATACAAATTATTTAAACGTAATACCTTTATTATTCTGAATGTTGGAATAAACAATGTTACCAATAACAAGAATTTAATTGCCGGAGGGTTCGAACAATTGCGATTTGATTTTCTGGATAAGCGTGTAGATAAATTTGCTCCTCGATTAAATTACGGTTTTGGAACCAGTTATTTTATTAGCTTAACACTTCGTTTAAATTAATCACAACATAAAAACAAAACATTAAAATGAAACATATAATAAAAAGTATTACACCTTATTTGTTGCTGCTTATATTGGCAATGCCGTATTCGTCCTGTGTTAAAAAGGAGTTTGATGAACCACCGGTTAACGGAGAGGACCCGGCTCTTACAGCTAACATGACTATTAAACAGCTAAAGGCATTGTGGACCGGAGGTATTATTACCATTACCCAAGACATTATTGTTGCAGGTATTGTGGTAGGTGATGATGAATCAGGAAATTTCTATAAGAGCATTGTGATTCAGGATTCAACGGCAGGTATCAATATTCAGCTTGATGCAAGCGAATACTGGCGCAACTATAAAGTAGGAAGAAGAGTGTTTGTGAAATGTAAAGGACTTGTACTTGGCGATTATGGTCAGCAGGTACAATTAGGAGGATATATTGATAATAGCAGTGGAACACCTTCAGTTGGACGCATTCCATTGGCATTAATTCCTCAATATTTGTATGGCGGTGTTTGGGGGCTTACTGTTGCACCCAAGGTTGCCAACTTAAGAGACTCTTTGGATTTGATGGCTGATCAGAATACTTTAGTAACATTAAATAATGTACAATTTATTGCCGGTTCAGCATGCGTAACATGGGCCGACCTTGCCGGTCAAACTTCTGGCAATCGCACTTTAGCCGATGCAAACAACAGTTGGATCACTGTTAGAACCAGCAATTTTGCAACGTTTGCTGGGGCTTACACTCCAAATGGTGTAGGTTCAATTACAGGAGTATTTCAAAGGTATAATAGTACGTATCAATTAGTGATTCACAGTTTGAATGATGTAAACATGGGAAGTTCCTGCTGTACCAATCCTTCACTTGTAACAATTGATAGTGTGCGGAAAATGTATGTGAGTGCACCCGGCACTGTTGCTCCTGGC
>JANNXV010000281.1:0-5212 GCA_031409815.1 Bacteroidota bacterium | reverse complement strand
GCCAATTATTATATTGCTCATAATTTAACTCATGTGCTTTTAGTTGGTGATGATGCACAAGTTCCAACACGTATCGCAAGTGGCGGTGCGTCAGATGCAAGTTACGGATATGTCGTTGGAAACGACTCGTATGCTGAAGTTTTTGTTGGAAGATTTTCGGCTCAAACAACTGCTGATGTTCAAACACAGGTAGATCGCACTTTAAGTTATGAAAAGTATCCTGATTCACTTGGTGGTTGGTATAATAACGGAGTTGTTATTGCGAGCAATCAGGGTCCAGGCGATGATGGTGAGATGGACTGGGAACACGCAGTAAATATCCGTACAGATTTATTAGGGTACACCTACTCTAATGTCGCTGAATTATATGATGGTACTCATCCTGGAACAACTGACTCAACAGGTAATCCTAATAATATTGACCTACTTAATCAAATCCAAAGTGGTGCTTCAATTATGTGCTATACCGGACATGGCAGCACCACAAGTTTTGGAACATCTGGTTTTTCAAATAGCGATATCTCATTTTTAACTAATGTAAACCATCTGCCTTTCATTTGGTCTGTAGGATGCGTGAATGGCAACTTTCAACAGACCAATGGTCCTTGCATTGGTGAAGCATTTTTGAATGCACAGTACAATGGGCAACCAACAGGGGCTATTGCAACAATGATGTCGTCTATCAACCAGAGTTGGGATCCACCAATGGATGCACAGGATGAAATGGTTGACATTTTGGTTGAAACTTATTCAAACAATATCAAACGAACATTCGGAGGAATATCTGTTAACGGTTGTATGCATATGAATGATCAATATGGACTTGCCGGCAATGCAATAACAGATACCTGGATTTGTTTTGGGGACCCGACATTAAATGTTCGAACTGCCGTACCTCAACCAATAGTTGTATCGCATGTTTATACAATTACTGTTGGTACTTCTTCTTTCATTGTAAATTGTAATCTTGATGGTGCATATGTAGCTTTGACTTTGAATAATCAAATTATCAGCACCGGTATTGTAAATGGAGGAAGTCTGCAATTAAATTTTACTACAATTAATATTATTGACACCATTAAAGTTACTGTAACTGGATTCAACCTGATGCCTTATTTTGCTGATGTTTTGATAGTACCTGCCAGTGGTCCATATGTAGTTTATAAATCTGATAGCAGTAACGATGTAACTGGAAATGGAAATGGTATCATTGAATATAACGAAACTGTTAGTATAGATTTGACACTTAAAAATTTAGGACTTTCAGCCGGGAATAATCTCAATATTGTTTTATCAACCGTGGATCAGTATGTAAATATTGTAAAGGCAAATGCAATGCTTGCCAATATTTCAGCAAACACAGACAAAACTATCTACGATGCATTCACTTATTTGACTGCTGCAAATATTCCTGACCAGCATGTCATACAATTTTTGCTAACTGTATCTGATAGTACTGGCAATTCCTGGATATCTGCGTTTACACAAGTGGTTAATGCGCCTGATATAGTAATTGGAAATCTTTTCATCAATGATTCAATTGCAGGAAATGGAAATGGAATATTAGAGCCTGGTGAAACCGGTGACCTGATGATTGAATATTTGAACAATGGGCATAGTGATGCACTTTCAGGTTTTGGGTCACTTAGCACATCAAGTGCTTACCTATCTTTAAATGTTGCATCCAGTAATCTGAATGTACTTAGTGCGCAAGCGCAAACTTCAGTAACTTTCAATGTTACCCTTAGCAACAACCAGACTTTTGCAACTCCATATGATTTTACATGTCAATTGTCAGCCGGAGCTTATTTTAAAAGTAAACTTTTTTATCGTTTAGCAGGTGAGAACCTAGAAGATTTTGAAACCAATAACTTCAATAAATACGCTTGGGGAATGATGGGGAATCAAAACTGGTTTACGACAAATTATTTACCTTTCCAGGGGGCTTATTGCGCTCAATCAGGAGGTGTTAATGACAATGAAACCACGGGACTTCGATTAGTTGTTAATGTGTTAGTGGATGATTCTGTTTCTTTTTGGTGTAGAGTTTCGTCTGAACAGGATTGGGATTATCTTTATTTTAAAATTGATAATGTAAAAGTGGGCCTCTGGAGTGGAATACTTCCTTGGACTTTCGCCTCTTATTCGATAGGCGCAGGAACTCATATGTTAACATTCAGTTACGAAAAAGATCAGGCAATATCAACAGGGATGGATTGTGCATGGTTAGATAATATTAAACTTCCTCCGGGAGCATTGGTTACTAGTATTAATGAAGCTCATGCTGATCAGAATGGAGTTATCTGTTATCCTAATCCAGTTAACTTGTTTTTGAATATTTCTTTTTACGATAAAAATATGGGCTTAGCTGAAATCGAACTCTTGGATATTAATGGTAGACTAATTAAATCGGCAGTTTTTAATCAAAAGATTGGAATAAGATTTATGCAACTTTCAACTGAAGACATTGCAGATGGTATATACTTATTGAAAATTGAAAGTTCCAATCAAACCTATTTTAAAAAAATAATTATCAATTAATTTTTTAAATGAAAATATTTTTAAAGTGTTTTTATAATAGTATGAATGAATAAAGGTCTCATATATTTTAAACTTTGTTTATTGTTTTTTCTTTTTCTTGATTTGGCGGCTAATAGCCAAACTCCTTTGTATAACACTGAAAATGATTTAGATGTTTTTGAATTTCCAAAAGGTTATTTTTTAGGAACGAATAATTATTTCAAATGCAATAAATCAGTAGATCAACTTAAGGCCTACCCTGTTCCGCGTTTTATGCCATATGTAAAAATGCACCGAAATGTAAATTGGATTAAGAGTATGTGGATGGCTGATATTATTAATCAGAACGCTTTGCAGCCAATTGAGCAATATAAAATAGTTGACGCAGTTGCAATTCAGAATGAGTTGAGTGAGAACTGGAATTACTATTACAACTTTTCTGAAAACGTAAGTCGCAGTTACAATATGCTGGAGGATAAAAACATAATGACCAATGCGGCTTTTATTAATGATATAAATACATCTGGTAAAAATTATCCATTAGCATGTTTAACTTATCGAAGACAATTAGATGTGACCGTTTTACAGACACCTGAGAATAATTTTAGCCAATGCGAAAACATACTGCTAAGAAAGGGAGATCAACGATCACTGATAATATGTCAACAGTTAGAGAATATCAATCCTCAACCTCCTTGTAGTTATCCTGTTGGTTCGGTTTATCCTCGAGATAAAAGTGGGAATAAGATTTCTCCGAGCCAGAACTCTCCAAATAGTTGGTCACCATTAAAAGCTAACCGGTCAATTTATTTAGGTGATGCAATGGCATTGGAAACTGCTTTAGATAAATTTATAAATACTGGAAAGTTTCACCTTACTGAAAATGCAATTAAAAGAATTGAGATGATTTCTGAGAATAACGAAGTAGCTCCTCGTTACAGTTTAAAGCCTGATGGGCATAATAGGTTGGAAGATGACAAAGCAATTTTTGATGCTGCTAAGGCCGCACCATTTTTAGGTAATATGGATTACTATCAAGGCGAAGCAAAAAAAGCAATTGATAATGATTATCGCGATTATATATTAAATTCGAAGAGGCTTCGATTGCCAATTTCTACTGGGTTTTTAAACTACACAGTAAGTGGATTTGGAAATAAACATCTTTATCAACAACTAAGAGAAACGCAAAAACTAATTGATGGAAAGTGTTATCCAACACCTGACATCTACATTAGTCGGCCACATCTATGGAAAGAGCAAAGCAAGGGTGCAAATAATGGTTGGCAATGGTTTGCGATTTCACGTTACAAAGAAATATATGATGATGGATTTGGACATGCTTATAATGATCAATGGTGTGCTCCTTTTGTAAGTGCAGGGTATAATACCAACATGGAATTTAACACAAGACCAGGTCAGTATCTTGGTTTTTTAAAAGCGATGGTGTTACAAGGCGCAGAATTTTTTCATCCTTTTGTGGAAAATAATATACGGCAAGGAAATGCATTTTGCTGGCAAGCAGCAATTCCTGTTTATGCTCAAGCAGTGGGTTCACGTCTGTATCATTTTATAGAATATGGTAAATCATTGTTTGGTGATATACCTATTACGCTTAAAAATATGAAGGGCACAATTCCATCCTTTAGGTTTAAATCAGATAATGAAAATTATTTGATTGCTGTGCGACAAGATACAGATGAAAAGCTTGGTGCCATTAACCGATTTGCTATTGTAGGTGCTATAATGAAAAATTCCAATGGAATTAATGATTCTCCACTTTCATCCAATGCAACTTTTACTTTAGGTAACCAACAACTTACTTTTCCCATTCGCAGACAAGGAAGTACTTACGTGTATGATTACTCAGATAAAGGTAACATTGTTTTTTACCAACTTGATAAATGGCACCAATACGAACACCCCGATTACTGGAGCAAAGATTTTGAAATTGAGGCGGAAGTTTTTGATAACACAACTTCAAACAATGCATGGAAAGTAAAATCTGAAGGGATAGTAATTTCAGGGGTAAAAGTTGACTTAACAAATGTAACCTCTTACATTCATTTTAAAGTAGTTCCATCTTCGCCAATTATTTATATTTTTCAACCTCGAAAGGATGGAGTAAAGAATGATTATGCATTATGGATTCTTGCGCGCTCATCAGTAAAAAGCGGAATTGATATTGTGTTAAGTAGCGAACTCGGAAAAGTTAGCAATCATATCAACAATATTGATTCAAAGGAATGGAAGTGGTATGAAGTTACTCCCAATACAAATACTTTCATTGGTCTGAGTGATAATGATGTCCGTTATGAATTACAGTTACTGCCAATAAATAATAGTGTTGAGATTGATGCTATTAAAATTGTTGCTCCCAAAAACTAATATGCAGCCATCGTAAAAATAATCTAGACTTATTATAGTTCTCCTTATTTTATCAAATACCTTTATGGCATTTGCTTGGTATGGGAATTAAAAGTTGAAGCAAATTAGTTGGCTAAGCAATTTTGGATTTTCAAGTATTGTTTTCAACTGTTGGAGCATTGAGTTGTTTGAATATTCTTTCTAGGTTCCAGCTAATAGTTTGGTTATATTGAAAATGGTGGCCTTATTAATTTCTGGTAATTAATGGTGATATAAGATGTAATAACTCTGTTGTACTATGCATTGTTTACGGTCGTGTTTTTTTTTA
>JANNXV010000280.1:0-4968 GCA_031409815.1 Bacteroidota bacterium | reverse complement strand
TCCTTCTTGTAGATATAACTTATTGCATTGGCTCCCGGAATCTTTTGCAGGCAACGGCCTATGGAAGTCTCTGATAAAATTACTGCTTGTGAAGGAACCAAATCAAATTGTTCAAATACCATGTGATCACCACTTAGCATTAACATACCATTGGTGGTATCGTTAATCCAGCAGTAGTAAGCAACTGAATCCTCATTTTCCGTAAGCGGATTCTCATCAGTACCATCCAAACCAATGCTATAAAAACGTTGTGCTTTATCAAGATCAACTCGTACAACACTTAAACGGTTTTTATCAGTAAGCAAAGGTTGAGGTTGATATTCGCTTTCGTGTGTGTTGGTAACTTGTCTAGTTAGTTTCTTGCCAATATTATACTCGAAAATATCTGTTTGAATAGTGTCGGGCATACTGGCAAAATAAATGTACTTGCCATCGCGCGAGAAAAATGGTTGATTGTCGTAGTGATCGTTATCAGTAATTTTTTCAACCTTGCCAAACTGAATTTTACCAGCTTCGTTTACCACATCAATCAGCCATATTTCGGTGGTGTTAATTTTTGCTTGTGAATAAACAGAATTGCTAAAAAAAAGAGCAATTACAATATAGGCTAAAGCTACTAATCTAATACGCATAATTTTATTTTGAGTTTGAGTTCTTACGAATAATTTTTTCAGTTTGTTCACCTAAAACCGATTTAATGTCTACACTATCCAAGTTTTCAAAGGTAGCAGATATTTTAGAGAAATATCCACGCAAGGTTACGGCATTTCCCTGATTAAATGAAATAATATGCACGCTATCCAAACGGCTACCAAAGTCAATATCGCGAGCAAGTGTTTTATGAAAGACACCGAAACTTTGTATCACTTTATACTTAGTTTGATTGTCAGCTATATTGAGCATGGCTTGCTGCTCTTCTAAAAAATAATTGCTTTGTAGATGAAAAGTTTGGAAGAGGTCATTATTTCTCCAACTATAACTGATGTAGCGAAACAAATGAGATGGTGACACAAGAAAAAAAACAATGCTAATCAAGAATATGGAAAAATAGATCTTAAAAGGAATTAATGCACCTGATCGTAACACTAAACCTGAAAGCATTAAACCTGAACAAACGAAAGCAAGCATTAAATAATGCAGAACCGCTGATTCATTATTAAACATGTAAACAACACAGAAAACAACAATCAAAATTGTATGTATGAAAAGTGGAAGTTTTAGTTTGCTTAAAGAAATATTTTTTAATGCAATAGACAATATTAAACATCCTGCAATTGAAGTAATGTATGCGGTAATGGTGATTACCAATAAAATATTATTCATCAATTATCCCTTTTCCTTATACAATTTCTCTAATTGAAACATTTCATCCCGGTAACGAGCCGCTTCAATAAAGTCTAACTCTTTAGCGGCATTTTCCATATTCTTTCTTGTATTGCTTAGCGCCTTCTCTAATTGATCGCGACTCATATATTTAACCACAGGATCAGCAGCAACGCTTACTTCTTCGTTTTCTACATATGCTCTTGATGCTGCAGTTGCAGCCTGTTGAGCAAAAACGCCATCCTTGGTGGTTTTGTTTAATGCTTGAGGAGTAATATTATTTTTTAGATTGTACTCAATTTGCTTCGCTCTTCTTCGGTCTGTTTCGTCCATTGTTTGTTGCATACTTTGAGTGATTTTGTCTGCATAAAAGATCACTTTCCCATTAAGGTTACGAGCAGCGCGCCCGGCAGTTTGAGTAAGTGAACGATTAGAACGTAAAAACCCTTCCTTGTCTGCATCTAAAATTGCCACCAAAGAAACTTCAGGTAAATCCAATCCTTCACGCAAAAGGTTTATACCAACCAAAACATCAAAAACACCCAAACGCAAATCGCGAAGAATCTCTACACGGTCCAAAGTTTCTACCTCTGAATGTATATAGCGACAACGAATATCCAAACGAGTCATATACTTGGTAAGTTCTTCGGCCATTCGCTTGGTAAGAGTGGTTACTAAAACACGTTCCTTTAGTTTAACAACTCTTTCTATTTCTTCTAATAAATCATCCACTTGATTAATGCTTGGGCGAACCTCTATCGGAGGATCAAGCAAACCAGTAGGTCGAACTACTTGTTCAACCACTACTCCATCACTTTTGGCTAATTCATAATCTGCCGGAGTTGCACTTACATAAATTACCTGATGTTGTAATTGTTCAAATTCATCAAAAGTTAATGGCCGGTTATCAATAGCTGCCGGCAAACGAAATCCATAGTCCACCAAATTTACTTTGCGTGAACGGTCGCCTCCATACATTGCACGAATCTGTGAAACAGTTACATGGCTCTCATCAATCACCATTAAATAATCTTCAGGAAAATAATCTAACAGGCAAAACGGCCGTTGACCCATACCTCGACCATCAAAATAACGGGAATAATTTTCGATACCCGAACAATAGCCCAATTCCCTTATCATCTCAAGATCAAACGTTACACGATCTTCTAATCGTTTAGCTTCTAAAACCCTGCCTAGAGATTTGAAATAATCTATTTGTTTCATCAGGTCTTCCTGAATATTAAAAATTGCTTCTAGTTGTCGACCTGCACTAGTGATAAAAAGCGTAGCTGGAAATATTGCTATGTGATCATGTTTTGCAAGTTTCTTACCTGTAGTTGGTTCGATCGAAGCAAGTTCTTCGATTTCATCACCAAAAAAAACAATACGTAAAGCCAGGTCACTATAAGCAGGAAAAACATCAACAGTATCACCTTGCACACGAAATGTCCCACGTTTAAACTCGGCAGAAGTTCGTGAATAAAGACTGGTTACTAATTGATGAAGAAAGTGATTTCGACTAATTTTTAGTCCCACTTGAATTCGTACAATATTCTCAGCAAAATCATTAGGATTCCCCATACCATAAATGCAAGACACAGAAGAAACAACTATTACATCCCTTCTCCCTGATAACAGTGAGGTAGTAGTACTTAAGCGAAGTTTCTCAATTTCCTCGTTAATTGAAAGATCCTTTTCAATGTAAGTATTGCTGGTTGGCAAGTATGCTTCAGGCTGATAATAATCATAATAGGATACAAAATACTCCACTGCATTATTCGGGAAAAACTGTTTAAATTCACCATATAATTGAGCTGCCAGCGTTTTGTTATGGCTCAAAATCAAAGTAGGTCTTTGAACTTGCTGAATCACATTTGCTACGGTAAAAGTTTTGCCACTTCCGGTAACCCCTAAAAGTGTTTGTGCAGAATCGCCCCTTCTTAAACCTTCGCATAATTGAAAAATGGCTTCTGGCTGATCGCCTGTTGGCTTAAAGTCAGATATTAGCTGAAAATCCATCTTTTGCAAAGATAACAGCGATGAGCATTTTTTGCACTTAGAAGACAATATTCAGGTGATATTTTGTTTTAACAATTCAAAATTCAACTGAAAAATGGTTAATTAATGAATTTTGTTCAATGCGATTTAAAAAAACGTTAAAGAGCCGTTTGCAAACTGAAAAATACTATTTTCGCGCCTTACTTTAAAAATCAGAGCAATGAAATTTAACAAATCAATTATTTATCTCTTAATCTCAGTTATCGTAATGGACTCATGCAATGCGCAAGACAAAAAGAAATCAGATGCAAACATTAAAACACAACTCGACTCAGTTAGCTATGGCTTGGGTGTAAGCATTGGTGCTAATCTTAAACAAAATGCTTTAGACACTGTAAATGTGGATTTACTTTCAAAAGGAATGAAAGATTTCTTTGCAAACAAAAATAGCATGACTTCTGAACAAGCTGATGTAGCAATCAGAGGTTTTATTCAAACTAAAGAAAAACAAAAAGGAGAAGGCAATGTTAAAGCAGGCGAAGCGTTTTTAGCTGTAAACAAATCAAAGCCAGGTGTAATAACTACAGCCAGCGGATTACAATATCAGGTAATCAAAGAGGGTACTGGTGCAAAACCAACTTTAAACGATATGGTTACCACTCATTATCATGGAACATTGATTGATGGAACTGTATTTGACAGTTCTGTTGATCGCGGTCAACCAGCTTCATTCCCTGTATCTGGTGTTATTCCAGGATGGACAGAGGCATTGCAATTGATGAATGTAGGTTCGAAATGGAAACTATTTGTGCCTTCAAATCTTGCTTATGGCGAGCGTGGTGCTGGAGGAAAAATTGGCCCTAATTCAACTTTAATATTTGAAGTAGAATTACTTTCAATTGATAAAAAAGAAGATGCTCCAAAAGAAGGCGAAGGACATTAATTGAATAATATTATCCTAACAAAAAACCCCACTACATAAGTAGTGGGGTTTTTTGTTGTCATTTCTCAAAATTGAGACCATCCAGGAGGATAGACCGTTCGGGTATACTTACGTGTTTTAGCTAAATTTCGTAAAAATCTAAACCTGTGTGGCATGCCAAATTGCTCTCTTTGCAAAATAAAATCATTTAAGAGTTTGATTTGCTCTAATGTAAAAGGCTTAAAAAGTGATTGTCTAAATTCTGAATACAACATATTTTTACTTTTATCTTTTCAAAACAAAAGTAAAGTTAGTGTTGTGCTTTCGTTCAGTTTATTGACAAAACACCCTTTTAGCTTGGTAAAATTATTTTATTGAATTGTCAAACTCTATATTGCTAATCTTTAATTCCTGTTGCTTGTACAAAAATGTTTTTTGAGATATTGGCTACTTCATTCCTAAAATAAAAAGGTCCTCCCCAATGGTAATTAACTCTTCTGTACTCGGTTGTTGTTTCGCCTTTGGTAATTCTAACAATAGTAATTATTCGGCTTTTTTCAACTATATCTTCTCGTGTAATTTTTACTGTTTCCGTAAACTCAGGTATAGCACCTCCGCTATTGTTGCCTTCAGTTCCTAATAAATTGCCTTTACCGTCTTCGGAGCCATTGCCATTTGCCTTTGTTGCATTTAGATTATTTGGTTCTATAGAGGTTGTTGCTGTT
>JANNXV010000279.1:0-4339 GCA_031409815.1 Bacteroidota bacterium | reverse complement strand
CCCATCAATTTGTATTCTCCAGAATTAACTGTGAAGCCAAGAAAATAAGTGAAGGCAGAATAGAGTAATCCAACTGAGTGTGGAAAGCTTAAATCTTTCACAATTTTTAACCCGTTTCCGTTTCCAATACTAATAGAAGCTGTGCTCCATTCTCCTACACCATCAATAGTGAGTATTGCACTTTCTTTAAAAGTAGAAACGTAAAATGCACTGGCTGCATGCGCTAAATGATGTTCTGTAAAAAGAAGTTTAACTTTCTTTTTATCGTATGTGCCAGCTTCCTTTAAACTATCATAAAGCAGTTTTTTGAAAAATACTTTTTCACTGATCCAAACTGGAATAGCTTTTAAAAACGATACCAAACCTTTGGGTGCGAATGCATAATAGGTTTCTAAAAGTCGTTCAAATTTTAATAAGGGTTTATCGTAAAAAACAATAGCGTCTAATTCGTCTAACTCCAAACCAGCAAATTCAAGACAATACTTGATGGCATTGACAGGGAAATCAGGAGTGTGTTTTTGCCTGGTAAACCGTTCTTCCTGAGCGGCAGCCACCACCTTGCCGCCTATAATAAGGGCAGCAGCAGAGTCGTGATAAAATGCCGATATACCCAGAATTTTTTTCATTCCGGCAAACGTATTCAATTCTTGGTTGATGATTGGATTCAAGAATAAAATTAAATGAAAAAAAACGCCCCGAACTAATTCGGGGCGCTCATTCACTAACAATTAAACTCAATTATTTATTCTGACCGTACTACTTTTAATACCTGACGATAAGTACCTAACTCATTTTCGATATTTATAAAATATAAGCCACTATTCAATTTTTCATTCATCACAAATGTTTGATTAACGTTTTGGTAAACGCTTATCACACGACCTGTTACATCCTGAATTTTTACAATCAAATTCTCATCAGTAGTAACATTGATAGTTAATTGATCAGAGAATGGATTTGGATAAGCAACAATTTGTTTTGCATCAGCACTTGCATCACCTGATAAACGGCTTGGGCAATTTATTAGGAGTTGATTTATGATACTGCTAGCACAAACTTTTGTGCAACCAAGTTTGTCGGTAATAGTAACGGTATAAGTTCCTCCACATATTTGACTAAGTGTTGCTGTTGTAGCTCCTGTTGACCATAGGTAGGTAAAAGGCGCTCCATTTCCACCACTTGGGATTACAGTTAAAGAACCGTTACATAAACCGCAAGAGGCATGAACTTTTGTGAATTTATGACCAATCTTAGCCTTTTTCAATATTAAGACTTTTGATTTCTGACATTGTGTAACCAAGTCTGTTACAGTAATAGTATATGTTCCTGCGCATAAACCGTTAATTGTTTTAGTAGTTTCACCGGTGCTCCATAAATAACCATACTGTCCACTTCCGCCAGTAATGTTAACAGTAATACTACCATCACATGAATTCCAACAAGTTGGCTGTGTAGGGCGGCAACCAATTTTTATATGACAAGGATTGGCACTAACATTAATTGTTGAAGAACATAGAGCCTGCAATCCGCAACTATCAGTAGCAGTGAAGGTAACTATATAAGCACCAGCTGTTCCAACACCAGGTGTCCAATCAAAAGTGGAACTTACAGGGTTGCCCGTAGTTGGTAGGTTTGGAGTAAAAGTTGAACCTGCAGGTCCACCTCCTGAATTAAGAGTAACTACATTGCCTGCATCCGGATCGGCTGCAGTAGTAATAAATGACAAATGCTGACCTTCAATAATGTTGTAAACTAAACCACATGTTGGAATACCGATTGAAAGAGGGTTAACAAAATAGGGAGGTAAATCACCAGCACAAGCATTGGTTTGAGTAGTAATAAAAATAAGAAAATCAACCGCAACTTGTGTTTTTAAAGCACCTGTTTGGGCATTTCTATCTTCAATAATTACCTGACATGAATAAAGCCCACCAAGCACTGCATTTACCAAAGTATTCCAGGTAACAAGTCCTGTAGTGCTATTAATAGTTAAACCAGTAGGCTGATTAAAAGTGCCACCTGCTTCAGAAGCAGTTGCCAATCTCCAGGTAATCGAAGTATTAGGATCAGCATCGGCAGCCGGAACAAAAAAGGTAGCAGCCACATCTTGAGGTAAATTAACGATTGCAGGCAATCCGCTCACTGGAGAAGCATTTCCTGATGCAAGTTCTACTAATGTAGAAACACGGTAATTTCCATTTGGATTATTGACTTCGACACCAGTGCGGCAGCAAGAGAAAATTTCCGCTAACCAGGGAGCACCGCCATTGGTTGCAGATGCATAAGTATGATCAATTGTCGTTTTTGTTGAACTACCTGGTTCTAAGGCTTGCGCTAAAAACCAATCGTTTGCAACATCAATAGAAATCACTTTATATTGTAATACACTGGTAGTGTTACCATCTCCGAAAAACATTACAGTAGAACCAACATCTTCATTTATTATGTCGCCAACTGCAACAAAACCATCAGGTGCAGTTCCAGGATATTGAACGGCTTGTCTTCTAAAAGCATTTACAAGGGTTAACCGAACATTGTTACCGGTGGGGCTAAGGCGCTGCCAAGTAAGGTGTCCATAACGGAAGTGTGAGGCCTGCGCTCCTTCAGGTTTTAATACAAGTAGCATGGGTAGCATAAGTATTACCCATAGGAGCATTTTTTTTAGATTGTTTGTTTGTTTCATTTTGATTTTTTTTGAGTTTGATTATAAATGTTTAAAAATTACTATTCAAAAATTCTATTGATTAATACATCTTAGGTTAATAGATTAAAAGAGGTTATTAACTACCTGACAAAGTTCCGCTATTTATATAATACGAGTCAAGTAAAATTTTAATTATTTTAATCTTAAAAATTAAATTTGAGAATCATAACCCAATAACGATTTTTATTATTTTCTTTATTCGATTCTTATATAGTAGCCGAGTTCTTTATATTCTCCGATTTTAAAATATTAATTCAATATTACGAATGATAAACCCTGGAAGCCACAATCAATCCGTTTTCAATATCGAGCACCTCTGCCACCAGCATATTTGCTTCGCCTGAAACAATTCTTGTGTATTCCATAAAAACTCGATTATTATTTGCGGTGATAGTTTTTTCCTGATAAGTAAGATCCGGTAAACGATCAAATGCATCTTTCCACCAGATACGCATCGCAGCTTTACCTTTTATAATTCCATTGGTTTCCGGTTTTCTCAATTTCAGTTTAGGGCTAAAATGTTCTGCACTATCATCATATAGTGATAGTAGTTTTTCTAAATCGTGTTCGTTAAACGCCTTTAACCATTCTTTAGCAATATCGTAAGTTGTAATCATAAATTTTGTTAGAACAAATATTGAATTAATTTTCTGACTATTTTTTTAATTTTCAAATTGTCAAATCCTCAAATTATCAAATCCTGCAATACTTAAATCAAATTTCTGATGGCACGGCTATTGACTAAGGGATGTTTATCCCAAATTTGCAAATTATTAATGACACATTGACACATAAAAAAATGAATTCATTCGAAAATTATAATACTCCGGGAATGCAACAAATTATGATTTCAGACGATGAGCCTGAATTAATACCCTTGTTAACAAACGAAGACGAGGAGCACATGAATGCCGAGCAAATGCCGGAAATTGTGTCGCTTCTGCCATTACGTAATACGGTTTTGTTTCCTGGTGTTGTTATTCCAATAACTGTGGGTCGAGATAAATCCATCAACCTTATTAAGGATGCTTATAAGGGAGATAAAATTATTGGGGTAGTAGCTCAAAAAGACGTTAGTATTGAGGATCCTCAATTAAAAGATTTAAATAGTATTGGCACTGTTGCTCAGATACTGCGCATGCTGCGTATGCCCGATGGCAACACAACTGTTATAATTCAGGGAAAACGCAGGTTTAAAATTAAGGAGCTTGTGGCTTCTGATCCATACCTGAAAGCTACCATTGAACCTTTTGCTGATAAGCATAAACCTGAGTTAGACAAGGAGTTCAATGCCATTGTTGATTCATTAAAAGATTTATCGTTGCAGATTATTCAGGCATCACCCAATATCCCTTCAGAAGCTTCATTCGCAATTAAAAATATCGAAAGCCCATCATTCCTCATCAATTTTATTTGTTCCAATATGAACGCAGATGTGGAGAAAAAACAACAAATGTTGGAGATGGCTGATATTAAGGAACGAGCTACCAAAGTGTTGGAGTATATCACCAAGGAATTGCAAATGCTCGAACTGAAAAACCAGATTCAAAGCAAAGTAAAAACAGATATCGACAAGCAGCAACGCGAATATTTTTTGTGCCGTGGGCGACTGGAAGTTCGACAAGCTGGATCGCC
>JANNXV010000278.1:0-2973 GCA_031409815.1 Bacteroidota bacterium | reverse complement strand
GGCCATCCACTGTTTTTTCACCTAACACTTCAATGGCTTCATGATTGTATAATACTTCAATATTCGGAGTGTTTTCTACACGATGTATCATGGCTTTAGATGCACGCATCTCGTTTTTACGCACCAACATATACACCTTTTTGCAGAGTTTGGCCAAGTAGGTAGCTTCTTCTGCGGCTGTGTCACCAGCACCCACAATTGCCACATCCTGACCACGGAAAAAATAGCCATCGCAAACTGCACAGGCCGAAACTCCAAAACCATTTAATCGCTGTTCCGACTCCAACCCTAGCCATTTTGCACTGGCTCCTGTGGCAATAATAACAGTATCGGCTTCAATCTCATGTTTTTCATCCACAATCACTTTATGTGGTTTCGATTTAAAATCAACAGATGTGGCATATCCCCAACGTATATCAGTACCAAAACGCTTTGCTTGCTTTTCAAAATCTTCCATCATCTTGGGGCCCATAATTCCATCAGGGTAACCGGGATAATTTTCCACATCGGTGGTAATGGTTAACTGCCCACCGGGTTGAAGCCCCTGATACAACACAGGTTTTAAATCAGCACGCGCTGCATAAATAGCAGCGGTATATCCGGCAGGACCGGAGCCTATTATCAGGCATTTTACTTTTTCAGTAGTCATAGATTATTAAAAGGAGTGCAAAGGTATTTGATTGTAATGAAGATTAATTAACAAATACAGCTTTGATAAAGTTTGAATCTAGTGCCATATCTTTGGTTCTGTAAAAAATTAATGCATTCGTAAGTGAGAAAGAAGATTTTTTTGATTGTACTGGTGTTGTTTAATGACTTAACAATTTCCGGACAGGTTCCGGAATGGGAGTGGGCAAGGAGGGCTGGTGGAGTAAATTTTGACAATGCTTATGGTCTTGCAGTGGACTTGAATGGTAACACATGTGTCACGGGATATTTTAGTAGCCCTAATATTATATTTGGAACTGATACATTTTTTAATACGATCAATGCAACTAAGAATCTATTTATTGTAATGTATGATTCTTCAGGAACTGTATTATGGTCAAAAAGTAAAGGCGATGTCTCTTATGATGATGAAGGGAAAGCGCTCATATTTGATTCAATTGGTAATATATATTTTACTGGGAGTTTCAAAAGTCCATATATAGTTTTTGACACTGATACATTAGTGAATAATACGCCCGGAAATGCAGTTGGTTTTCTGGTAAAGTTGGATTCGTTTGGTAATATGATTTGGACAAAAAATATTGGACCTGGTTCTGGTCAGTGTTTAGCTATTGATCAATTTGGTGATATATATCTTGCCGCTAGTTTTTGGGGTACAGTTGTTTTATCCAATATTGTAATAACTTCTCAAGGTAATGAAGAAGCCTTGATTGCAAAGTTTGGACCACAAGGCAACTGTATATGGGCGAAAAGTGGCAGTGGCTTAGGGTTACATCGCCCGCTTAGCATATCAGTTGATTTATTTGGAAATAGTTATATAACCGGTGTTTATAAATCCGGGGCATTTAGCTTTGGTAGTTCAGTTTTAACTTGCCCAGGTGCTTTTATATTTGATTTTTTTATTGCTAAATTAGATTCAGTAGGTAACGCGATTTGGGCAAGAGGGTTTTGCGGAAGCCTTGATAAAGCAAGCACAAGTATTAGTACTGATCCAGCTGGAAATTTTTACATAGCTGGTTATTCCGATGTTTCTCCCCTTATAATTGACACGGTGAACTTAGGCTCTCCAAAAATTTTCTTAGTTAAATTCGATTCTTCCGGATACGCATTATGGGGGAAAAGTGGTGGCGGGGAAACAAATTTCTCTTCCAATACGATTCAAGTTCAAACAGACAAGTCAGGTAATATTTATGTTGCAGGGCGATCTTCTTCAATGATTTTTGGATCAATAATGCCAAGTGTTCCAGGTCTTTTCGTGATTAAGTATGATTCTATAGGAAATTTAATTTGGTCAAAAACAGAAGGCGGTAATGGTGCATGCAATCGTATTGTAATGGATAATGCTGAAAATTTATATCTGACTGGAAGTTTTGGTGGTGCACCATTCGTTTTGGGAAATGATACACTTAATAATGCTGGTGGACCTACAACTGATCTATTTGTAGGAAAGATAGGTGCTAATATTTTTGTATCAACTCCTGAGCAAATATCTAATTCTATCCAAATTAATATCTACCCCAATCCCACCACCTCAAAATTAAACATCACAAGTTCTTATACAATTGATAAAATAGTAATTGCGGATGTGATAGGGCAGGTGGTTTATAGTGCTGCACCGCATCAAAAAAATGTGGTGGTGCAGATGGAGCGCGCAGGTATTTATTTTGTGTCGTTAACCTGCAACAACCAAACCGTAACTAAAAAACTGGTGGTGCAGCGGTGAAGTATTTTTTTCGTCATTGCGAGCCTCACAGGCGAAGCAATCTCTGCATTGTAAAGATTGCTTCGTCCCGAAAAAATCGGGACTCTCAATGACGGAATATTGCAGAATCAATTACACCAACAACTTTTGAATAATATCTTCAATTGAAATGCCTTCTGCTTCGGCTTTGTAATTTTTAACAATACGGTGGCGCAAAATAGCAGGAGCAACCGCTTTCACATCTTCAATATCGGGTGAGTATTTTCCTTTTAAAACTGCCTGGCATTTAGCGCCCACCACTAAGTATTGTGACGCACGCGGTCCTGCTCCCCAACTGATATAATCATTGGTGATTTGTGGTGCTTCTTTGGTGTTAGGTCGTGTTTTTGATGAGAGCATCACTGCATATTGCAACACATTATCAGGCACCGGAATTCTTTTAATCAATTGCTGAAAATAAGTGATCTCTTCACCAGTTATAACCTTTCTTAACTCAGGATTATAATTGCTGGTGGTGTTTTTTACTACCAACATTTCTTCGTCAAACTTTGGATAGTCCAACAAAACGTTGAACATAAAACGATCTAACTGTGCTTCGGGTA
>JANNXV010000277.1:0-12316 GCA_031409815.1 Bacteroidota bacterium | reverse complement strand
ACCAAAACTTCTTGTAAATCCCAAACTTAATATGCCATGATCAGATGTTTCAACAGAACTGCTAACTCCATCTGCCCTTATTCCCCCGTGTCTATTTTCCAAAACTTTGTTCCCCCCACTGTCAACTTTGAATATCATCGCATCAATAACAGTTGCAGCACTATCTGCTATTTGCCCTGTAATAAGAAAACCTTTATCATCCAAAGCAATAATCTGACTCGGCAGATAAACGGAATCAACTGATGCATAATAATTTTTTGTCCAGATAGTATCGGCATTGCTGTCAATTTTGTATAAGCATATATTCACATATCTTGTAAAAAAATTGGAGAGAAAAGCACCGGAAAGAAAATTTCCATCGCTTAATTTTAATATGTTATTAAAAGCATAATATTCATATTGTCCACCATAAATTTTGCGGATCACGGTATCCCCGTTCAGATCTGTTTTAATAAAACAAACATATCCGGGAATTACCGGGTGTCCTGAATAAGTTGACATAAAGTAACCTGAATCCAATACTAAAACATTATTAGTAGCATCCACACCGCTGTCATAATCATAGGTCTTATTAAATGTAACTTGTGCAAACAAAAATTGTAACTGAATTACAGAAGTAATAAGAGTAAGTAATTTTTTCATAATAAAATAATCAGTAACAAGACGATAATCGCCTTGTTTTGTGTGTGTGGTTGGTGTTCCTTCCACCAACCACTGAATGATGTCCATAATCCGTGCTTTTTATGTTTAGCAAAATCATTTCTTTGCAAAATGGATAATCCAATTCGCTTTTTCACTGCTACCATTCTGAAATGGCAGCATTTGTTAAAGCCAGATAAATATAAGCAAATAATAGTTGATAGCCTTCAATTTTTAGCAGCAGATAATCGTGTTTGGATTTATGGATTTGTAGTGATGCCTAATCATATTCATCAACTATGGCGCATGAAGGAGCCACATTTACAGAAGGAGGTGCAAAGAGATTTTCTAAAGTTTACTGCTCAAAAAATAAAAGAAGATCTGCTCATAAATCATCCTGCGGTACTTCCACATTTTGTTTCAACTCAAGCTGACCGCAAATACCAGTTTTGGGAACGGAGACCTTACTCAACAGATCTCACCAGCCGGGAAGCAGTAGAGCAACGATTGGAATATATGCATAATAATCCGGTGCAGGATAAATGGAAATTGGTAACTATGCCGGAAGATTACAATTATTCTTCTGCAAAAAAATATCTGCAAAATCAAGACCAATGGAAATTTATTACTCACTATACAGAACATATTTAAGCTTTCATTATGCTTAGGTTCATTTGCATGGCAGTGGTGGTTGGTGGAACGAACACCAACCACACAGAAAAGAAATTATCAGCATGTAACTTACAGTATTTTGCAGGTGGAAGAAACACTTGCAAAGGCGCAAATGATGACCAATGGAAATTTATTGCTCACTATACAGAACATATTTAAGCTTTCATTATGCGTAGGTTCGTTTGCATGGCAGTGGTTGGTGGAAAGAACACCAACCATACAGAAAATGGTTCAATAAAAATTAGAATATGCAGAATGAAAATTAATTTTTGATAAACACAAATGGTAACAAAAGGTAAAATGGAATTGACTCCTAAAGAAATCGAATCTCTATTTAAGATTTTAAAATCTCGTTTTGATAAAAATATGAATCGTCATAAAGGAATGGATTGGGAGAAATTGCAGCTAAAGTTGAACCATAAAAATGCCAAGGAAAAACTTTGGTCACTTAATGAAATGGAAAGAACTGGAGGTGAACCGGACGTGGTAGGTTACGATAAAAAAACAGACGAATTCATTCTTTTTGATTGTTCAGCTGAGAGCCCGAATGGGCGCAGAAGCATCTGCTATGATCAGGCAGCGTTGAATTCAAGAAAGGAAAACAAACCAAAACATAGCGCTATTGGTATGGCTACCGAAATGGGCATAGATCTAATAACTGAAGAACAATATCGCGAATTGCAAAAGCTTGGGAAATTTGATACAAAAACTTCAAGTTGGATCAAAGCTCCTGATACGATCAGAAAATTGGGCGGTGCCATCTTTGGCGATTTTCGTTACAATACTATTTTTATTTACCACAATGGTGCTGAATCGTATTATGCCGGAAGAGGTTTCCGTGGTACACTCAAGGTATGATTTTATTTTATGATTAGTATCATTTAAAATTACTGCAACTCGCAATGGCTAGAAAGCGTTTCAGTATAGAAACGGATACATTATTTTCTTCCAAAATCGGCTGGTATCTCTCCCCATTTATCGGTTGGCCATTTGATAATAGGAGTGAAGTAGGCATTGTTTTGCAGCCATTGTTCGGCACGTTGCACTAAATCGAATAGTTTTTTGTTGCGAGTGTTAGGTTCTAATTTGGTTTTTGCTTTTTTATTTTTCACCCAGCTTAAAGCGGTCATGCTGTCGGTGTAAATAATTTTATTGCTATTTTGTTTTTTGAGCACTGATAATGCATGCACAATAGCCAAAAACTCGCCAATGTTATTGGTGCCTTCTTCAAAAGGTCCTCCATGAAATAACTCTACTTTCTCATGCAAATCAACTCCCCGATATTCCATTCTTCCCGGATTGCCACTGCAAGCTGCATCCACCGCTATAGCATCGAGTACCGGCTTTCCGGATGTGATAGTTTTTCCGGTTGAAGTAACTTTATTGTCGGTTGTTTTTGGTTTTATAAAATTACGACTTGGTTTTTCGTAAGCCTGCACTGCTTGAGTGTAAGATTCGAATGATTTGTATTTGGGGTCGGGATAACCTTCAACACTTCTGCGACAATCATCCCAGTTATCAAAGATACCTTTGGTTCTGCCATTCCAAACTACATAGTATTTCTGTTTAGCCACTGTTGAAGTTTAGATGTTTGGATTTTGGACTAATTGTAATAAGAAATGCAAAAACGGATAATAAATTTTTGGAATCCTAAATTCCGCATTCTTTAACTTATACTGTTACAAAACTACCACTTATAGCCTGTGTTAGAAAAGCAGGAAGGATAGTGTGTTGAGTCAATTTTATTTTGTCATCGTCATTCAGATGCAACAACATTTCATCATATTTCTCCTGACCGTGATGATGGATGATATGTTGACGTTTGTCTTCGCGAATCATGTAATGCGACATACCAACAGGATCGGCTTCGGGATGAAATTGTGTGCCGAAAATTTCGTCAGTAAATCGAATAGCCATTATGGCACGCTCATAATTGACATGTGGACGCTCTTTTTCAATGGCTAAAATTTTAGCACCGAGTTTTAATAATTTGTTGTTGTCGGGTTGCACCACTTGCCAATCGCGACTATCAACTGTAAAAAATGGATCATCCAAGTGCTGAAAGAAAAATTCGTTTCTTCCCTCTTCAGTTTTATGAACCGGAAATATTCCAAAGGCAGTTGAGTGACGTTTGATTACTTCAGCTACATCAAGATGGCGGCAAATCAATTGAAATGAATGACAGATCAAAAACAAATATTTTTTATTGCCAATGCCGCGTTTATTATGATTAATAATTGAATCAATTAATTTGAAGTAACTACGTTCCCACGATGCATCCGCATCAGCCAGCGGGCTTCCCGGACCACCGGTAGATATGTAAATATCGTAATCCAAGTCGGGTACTTCGCCTTTAAATCGAACATCAAAAATATCCCAACTCATACTTTGGTGGGGGAGAAGAGGGTGTTGTTTCAATAACGACTTAATGCCTCGCATTCCTTCGTTGGGCTCGTTATTGTAAAGGTCAACAACGGCTACCCTTATGTGTTGTTTATTTGTAGAATTATCCAAACCCGGATCAAATTTAATTTCGTCAATATACATTATACTATACTATGCCTAAATTTGTTTCTGCAACCATATAGTCAACTACCGCTTTTAAGTCACCGGTTTTTTCATAAACAGCTAACTGACGGTCGGCACCGGTACCTTGCTTTAACATGGTTTCTATATATTTAAGTTCTTCTCTACTTCCTAATTCATCAACCACATCATCAACAAATTCGAGCAATTCATAAATCAGATCTTTAGTAGGAACTTCTTCTTCTTTACCAAAATCAATGAGCTTGCCATGTATTCCATAGCGAGCTGCACGCCATTTGTTTTCGTTGATAAGGGCACGACTGTAATTTCTAAAAGAAAGATTGGCTGCCATTAGCTTAAATAATTTTGCTGTGATGGCTTGCATTAAAGCAGCTAAAGCAATGGTTTCATCAATACGCATCGGTACATCACAAATGCGGAATTCAATAGTATCAAAAAACGGATGTAAACGTAAATCCCACCATATTTTTTTTCCATTGTCAATGCAATTGGTTTTGATTAGTAGGTTGATATAACTATCATATTCGGCCACACTACCAAAATATTCAGGTATGCCGGTTCGAGGAAACTTGTCAAATACTTTGGTTCTATAAGCTTTAAATCCTGTATTGCGTCCTAACCAAAAAGGAGAGTTGGATGATAATGCAAATATGTGAGGTAAGAAATACCGAGCCTGATTAAGCAGCATTAAACCTACTTCACGTGAAGGAATGCCCACATGCACATGTAAACCGAAAATAAGGTTTCCACGCGCAGTGTCTTGCAGTTCTTTTACGATTTCATGATAACGAGGGTGGTCGGTAATTTCCTGATCTTGCCAGCGAGAAAATGGATGAGTGCCACCGGCAGCAAATAACAAACCTTGTTTGGCTGCAATTTCTGAAATCATTTTGCGCAGATAAGTAACTTCTTTGCGCGCTTCTGTAACATCTTTGCAGATATTGGTTCCTACTTCCACCACGCTTTGATGCATTTCAGCTTTAACCTGTTCTTTTAAGGTAACCTTTCCATGCTCAATTATTTGGTGCATGTGCGATCGAAGTTCTCTGGTTTTAGGATCAATAATTTGGAATTCTTCTTCGATTCCGAGTGTAAATAGTGACATATCGTTATTGCTGATTATGAGTTAAAAATAAAGTGACGGTAAAAATAGCAATGATTATTCAATGCTGAGTTGTTGAAGCATTATTGCCTGAATTCCTTTTAATTTCAGTATGGAGTGAGAAGCGTTTAGTAAACTAAATTCTTCTTCAGTTAATTCCTGTTTCAAATAACGAATATGTGCTTCTTCACTAAAATCTTCCATTATTTTTTCAAGTGCATCTTTAACTAAAGGTAATTCTTTTATACGATAATTATCCAGCTTGGCCATTTTAGCTGCTATTGCAATTGCATCATTAATGCCTCCTAATGTATCAACCAAATGTAGTTTTAAAGCATCTGTACCACTCCAAACTCTTCCTTGTCCAATATTGTCAACTTCCGTTTGTGGGAGTTTGCGTCCGTCACTTACACGTTTTGTAAAAGTGTCGTAAACCTTATTTACACTTTTCTGAATGATGGCGGTTTCTGAGTTGGTCATTGGTCTTGTAAAACTACCCATGTCGGTATAGGGTCCGGTTTTGTAGCGATCGGTTGTGATTCCTAATTTATTTTTAAGCATCTTCTCACCGTTGAATAATAAACCAAACACACCAATACTACCTGTTAAAGTATTGGGTTGTGCAACAATTTTATTTGCTGCGCAACTAATATAATAACCGCCTGAAGCAGCATAGTCGCCCATACTTACAACAGTGGGTTTTACACCGGCAGCTAGTTTTACTTCGCGCCAAATAACTTCTGAGGCTAACGCGCTGCCACCCGGAGAGTTAACGCGCAAAACAATGGCTTTAATTTTATCATCCATTCGGGCATCTCTAATCGCTTTTGATAATCCTTCAGAACCAATGCTTTTTTCATTGCCTTTGCCACTATTGATATCGCCATTTGCATAAATAACAGCAATGCGATCGCTGGTAAATTTGCTTTTGTTTTTCTCAGCTACATTTTTGTAATTGTTGAGCGAAACGAGAGATAATGGGGTATTAATTTCAACGCCAATTTTTAAATTTACTTCCTTTATAAACTCATCTTTATAAGCAAGGCGGTCTACTAATTTATATTGCAATGCATCATCAGCATTTTGAACCAATAAACTATCAGCAATTAATTTTATTTCTTGTTGATTAAGTTTTCTGCTTTCGGCAATTTTTAAGGTAATATTATTCCAGATAGCATTAATAAATGTTGCTGTTTGTGCACGATTTTCATCACTCATTTTATCCGTGATGAAAGGTTCAATTGCACTCTTAAATTTTCCATGTCTAATAATTTGTGGCTCTATCTCAAGCTTGTCAAGCATGCCTTTAAAAAATAGTACTTCGGCATTTAAACCTTTCAATTCTACATCACCTTCGGGATTCAAATAAATTTTATCTGAAACAGAAGCTAAATAATAGGCTCCTTGTGAATAAGATTCGCTCCATGAAAAAACAAATTTCCCTGATTTTTTAAATCGCAAAATGGCGTTGCGTATTTCTTCTAAAGAGGCAATTCCACCTTGTATGTTGGTAACATTTAAATAAATGCCTTTAATGTCATCATCTTTTGCTGCTTTATCAATAGTGGTGATAATTTGATTGAGGCCAGGTTGTTTGTGGCTGCTAAAATCATTTAGATCAAAATAGTCGAACGGGTTTTCACTACTACGCTCTTCAAGTGGCTGATCCAAAGTGATAGAAAGCAAACTGTTGCTATCAATTGATACTTGTTTATTGTCGAGTGACGAAACAATAGCTGAAAGAACAATAAAGAAAATGAAGAAAAGAAGCACAATGCCGATCATAAAGCCTAACATAGAGGCAAAGAACATTTTAAAGAACTGTTTCATAAAACAATGTATTTTGAGGGTGCAAGTTTAGTCATTTTGCAAATGTTAAGTTGATTCCGAGGTATTGTTAATGGGTTGTATAATTTAGCTGCCTGATGTCAAAAGAGATATGGAATAAGGCTATTGTATTGCTTGGTACTAATTTGGGCGACCGATTAGTAATGCTTTCAACGGCTTTGAATCTGTTAAAGGCAAACAATCTGAAAATTATTGAGTTTTCAAGGATATATGAAACCGCAGCATGGGGTTTAGAAGAGCAACCCGCTTTTTTAAATCAGGTTATAAAGATGGAAACGCTATTTAACCCTTCTGAATTGTTAGGTAGGTTGCTTGCCATCGAAAATGAAATGGGAAGACAAAGAGTTAAAAAGTGGGAGCAACGCTGTATCGATTTGGATATACTTTTTTTTAATGATGATATTATTCACGAAACTAATTTAACAGTCCCTCATCCATATTTACACGAGAGGAGATTTACATTAATTCCGGTAAGCGAAATAATACCTGAATATATACATCCAGTATTTAGAAAAACCATCAATCAGTTGTTAGTTGAATGCAAGGACGATAAAATGGTTTCGTTATTTTAATGCTTCTGAATTAAAATGGTGATGAGCTGATTTTTTTTAATTTCATTTAATCGATATTTTAGTTTTATTTTCACCAGCCTATGTTCCCTTATAAATACATTGCTGTCGAGGGCAATATTGGCGCTGGAAAAACTTCGCTTGCGCAAATTCTGGCAACCAAGTTTAATGCTGAATTAGTGTTGGAAGAATTTGCCGACAATACATTTCTTGCGCAGTTTTATCTGCAACCCGAGCGATGGGCTTTTCCACTGGAACTGTCTTTTTTAGCTGAAAGATATCAGCAGCTGAAAGTTAAATTGGATGCTCAAAATAGAGATGGTGGTGTTTTGGTTTCAGATTACCTTTTCGAAAAATCATTATTATTTGCTCAAGTAAATTTGCAGGATAATGAACTGGCTTTATTTAAACGTTTTTATTCAATGATGCAGCCCAACCTAAAAACACCGGATTTGGTGCTTTACTTATCAAAGAAGACAGAAACTTTAATTGGAAATATTCAAAAAAGAGGTCGTGATTTTGAACAAGATATCACCAGCGATTATTTAGCAAAAGTTTCAGCACAGTATGAGGCATATTTAAAGGAACAACAATCGATGGCTGTTTTATTTATTAATTCCGATCATTTGGATTTTGTAAATAAATCAGATGATTTGATGTTTATTATGGATCTGCTAACAAGAGAATATCAAAAAGGAACTAAGTTCATAATGCCCTGAATTTTTCTTTAATAAAGATGAAATGGTAAAATAAAAACTTCATTTTATCATTAATAAAATGAAGAAGCGCTCGTAGCTTAAAAAATATTCTATCACTAGCAAAGCTTTTTTTATGTTTTTTTATCTTTATTAAGTTAACAATAATTATCATTGCATTTCAAATAACATCCGTATGAAGTTAAAGTTTACACTTCCATGCTTACTGCTTTTATTTACAGTAGTTGCTAACGCTCAACAATCTTCTTCAAGTACTTCAACAAAATATGGTCTTCCTAAACCAAAAGATTATGATCGATGGTCTGTTGGTTTAACTGTAGGGATAACTCACCTGGATGGCGATTTATTAATTGGTTCGCAAAATAATGACCGATTGCTGGAGCAAGCAGAAATTCAACTTGGGTATGGATTACAAGTTAATCGACAAATATCTCACTCCATTGGTTTGCGCATGCGGGGTTATTTTTCAAAATTTACTGCACGTGATGTGGAATATGTAAGTCCATCTGGCAATGTAATAGAGTATCCCGGACAAATAGGTAATTATACAAAAACAGCAATTAAGTACGAGTCTCCATTGCAGGAAGGATCACTTGAAATGACTTACAATTTTGGTAATATTAGTTTCTTGGATAGAAACAAAGATTTTCACTTTGTTGCAACTTTAGGTATTGGAGTGTTTAATGTTAATGGAGAGCTAAGAAGAGATAGTATAGCACCTAAAGATTCGGTGATTAAGAGCGTAAGTTTTGCCGAAGGTATGATTCCGGTTAGTCTTGGTTTTAAATACAGAATAAATAAAGTTGATGTTGGTCTTGCCTTTGAATTTCATAAAACATTTACGGATAATGTAGATGCTGTAGTGCGAACTACAACATCCTATGATAGTTATGTGATGTTAAACTTGGCTGTAAATTATACATTTGGTAAGAAGAAAAAGGCAATGGAGTGGGTTAACCCGATGCAAATAGTTTACAATGATTTGAATGATGTAAAAGAAAAAATAGATGTACTGAGTGGTGATAAGGATAATGATGGCGTAAGTGATCTCTTTGATAAAGATAATAGTACACCTGAAGGGACTAAAGTTTATGGCGATGGAACAGCAGTTGATACTGACAGAGATGGAGTTCCGGATTCAAAAGATGCCGATCCATTCACCGCTGTTGGCGCTGTGGTAGATATTAATGGAAAGGAAGCTGATACTGACCACGATGGCGTTTCAGATGGTAGTGATTTGGAACCAAATACTTTGCCGGGTGCTTTAGTTAATTTTCAGGGAGTTACCATACCTGTTGCAAGTACAGTCGGAGGAAATGGTGCTAATGGATTAAACGGTGCAAACGGGACAGGCTTTTTACCATCGGTGTTTTTCGATTTAAGTTCAGCCACCATCAAACCAGTTTATTACGATCGCATTTTAGTAATTGCTAAAGTATTAAAAACAAATCCTTCAATTAAATTACGAATTACTGGTAATTGTGATGTGCGGGGTAATGAATCAGTAAATCGTAAGCTTGGTCAAAAACGTGCTGATGCCATTAAACAACATCTTGTTGATCAATATGCAATAGATGCTTCGCGTATTATCACAGAAACAAAAGGTAAGGACGATCCTGCTGCAAATAAGCTAAATGCTATGAATCGAAGGGTTGATTTTTCGGTAGAATAGGACAGTTAATGCTACTTCTTATTGCAATTTCTGATTCTTGTATTGTAAATATTAACTGTTAATCTCTGAGGCTTTCCTTGTTTTTTTTAGATACAGTTAAGGATATTTATCGAATTCTTATTAAATGAATTATACGTACTTATCTTAATCAGCAATTAAAATATTGCTTCACTTCCCGATACAAAACTTACTAAATATATTCGCAAGCAAATCATCTGTATAAATCTCTCCCGTTATCTCACCCAGGTATTGTAATGCGAAGCGGATTTCAAAAGCAAGTAAGTCGGTACTAAGGTTGTTTTTTATCCCATCCATCACTTTTTGTAAGGCTTCTTCAGCTTGAAGTAAAGCGGCTGCATGCCGCGAGTTACTTACAATTGTTTCTCCGTTTTCAACTTCACCTGTATTGATAAAACTTAGAAGCTTGTTGGTGAGTATTTCTAAATGTAGATGGGTCTTAGCCGAAATAAAAATGATATTCTCAATTGTATGAAAAGCTTTAAGAATTGATTCATCGCCATGCATATCCATTTTATTAACTACCGGAAGTAGCATCACCTGAGATGAAGAAAGTTGTTGTTTGATTTCTTTCAGCTCAGTTATAAATTCTTCAAAGTTTGTTTCTCCAGCATCAATCATATAAATTATGATGCTTGCTTGTTGGAGTTGCTCAAATGTTTTTTTAACTCCAATAATTTCAATTTCATCTTTGGTATGACGTATTCCGGCCGTATCAATGAATCGGAATCGAATTCCGTTTAGTATCATTTCGTCTTCAATGACATCGCGCGTTGTTCCGGCAATAGGCGACACAATTGCTTTCTCTTCATTCAGCAACGCATTAAGCAAAGTAGACTTACCTACATTGGGTTTTCCGGCAATCACTACCGGTATTCCGTTTTTCATTGCATTGCCGGTGACAAATGAAATGCTTAGTTTTTTTATGGCTGATAAAAGTTCATTCACTAATTCCGTCAGCTTAGTTCTATCGGCAAAAGCAACATCCTCTTCGGCAAAATCAAGTTCTAATTCAATTAAAGATGCAAAATCAATGAGTTTGCTTCGAAGGATTTTTATCTGATTGCTGAAACCACCACGCATTTGTTGCAATGCCAGTCGATGAGCACCAGCCGAGTCAGAAGCAATTAAATCAGCCACAGCTTCGGCTTGAGCCAAATCAAGCTTCCCATTAAAAAAGGAGCGTAGCGTAAATTCACCCGGTTCAGCCAATCGGGCTCCTGACCTAATTAACAAGCCAAGAATTTGTTGTTGAATAAAAATGGAGCCGTGACAATTTATCTCAATAGTATCGTCACCAGTGTAGGAATTTGGATTTTTAAATACCGAACAAAGTACCTCGTCAACTATATTATTTTGATCATTGATATAGCCAAAATGAATAGTGTGAGACTGAAATGTGGTAAAATCAACACGGTTCCCCTTTTTATTGCTAAATAGCGAATTCATTATTGTAAATGCGTTATCGCCACTCAATCGAATTATGCCAATGGCTCCTAATCCAGCCGGTGTAGCTAAGGCGGTAATAGTGTCTTTATGATTCACATTCACACGGCAAACTTAATTCAAAAAATTAGCGTTAGGTAAATGATATTCTCCAACCTATTGATTAAGCGCAACTCAAATTGAAAATGAATGTCCGACAAAATGTAATTTAAACTACTTTAGCGCCCTTAATTAGCGAACCGTTTGTTGCAATCAAATATCAAATTTCACAAATCATTATTTATACTCCTTAAATGAGCGTTTTAGTAAACAAGAATTCACGCATAATTGTGCAAGGCTTCACAGGTAACGAAGGCACCTTTCACGCCACTCAAATGATTGAGTATGGTACTAATGTAGTAGGTGGTGTAACTCCGGGTAAGGGAGGATCAAAGCATCTGGACAAACCAGTTTTTAACACGGTAGCAGATGCTGTTAAAGAAGCAGGAGCAAATGTGAGCATTGTGTTTGTACCACCAGCCTTTGCAGCGGATGCAATAATGGAAGCAGCTGAGGCTGGAATAGCATTAATAGTAGCCATCACAGAAGGTATTCCTACCCGTGATATGATTATGGTTAAGGAATATTTAAAAGATAAAAAATCTCGATTGATTGGCCCTAACTGCCCCGGAATTATTACGGCTGGCGAAGCAAAAGTGGGTATCATGCCCGGTTTTGTATTTAAAGCTGGTCGTATAGGAATCGTTTCTAAGTCAGGAACGCTAACTTACGAAGCGGCCGATCAAGTGGTGAAAGCCGGTTTGGGTATTTCAACTGCAATCGGAATTGGTGGCGACCCTATAATTGGTACAACTACCAAAGAGGCGGTTGAGTTATTTATGAATGATTCTGAGACCGATGCCATTGTTATGATAGGTGAGATAGGTGGAGGTTTAGAAGCGGAAGCTGCACGTTGGATTAAGGCAGATGGAAACAGAAAACCAGTTGTTGGATTTATTGCCGGACAAACAGCTCCTCCCGGTAGAAGGATGGGACATGCCGGAGCTATTATTGGCGGTGCAGAAGATACCGCAGAAGCCAAAATGAA
>JANNXV010000276.1:0-3083 GCA_031409815.1 Bacteroidota bacterium | reverse complement strand
AACATATCAATCAAAAAATGGATATGCAATTTCACCAATAACACCGACGACTAACCCACTTCGTGTTTTAGTAGCATTTGTTGTGTTTACTCCTGATGGATCGGGAAATTGTAATCTACCTGGTGGTTCATGTTGGTCTGGTAATAATCTGCCTTTTCAACCGAATGACTATTTTGATGATCAACCTTCAGTTGCTCCAGCTACTCCAACTGCATACTATTCAAAATATTTATCTGAAGCATCTTTTGGAAAATTTCAAGTGATTGGTGATTGTATAAAAAAGACTGTTCACTTACCTTGTTCTCTAGTTAGTAATATCTATCCTAGTCCTAGTGATTATAAAGTTTTAAGCGATGCAGCATTTAAAGATCAACATTTATACCCATTCTAAATATGGAAAAAACCAGCATTTCATTAAAAATAATCCAATAAATTATTTTGAAATCTATTTTGTTTTGAAAATAATTTTATCTTTGATATTGCTAAATCTTATTTTATCTAATTAGAATTCTCTTCAATCATGAAAAATATTCTTATCCCACTCTTTTTCTTAACTACTTTATTCGCGCATTCACAAACAATTTATACAATACCTTGGGCAACTCAGCAACCGAAATTTGTATTTCCGGTCTATTTTGAAGAAGCGACAGGGATGCTTGATACTGTGTATTATTGTTACGATCCCAATGCCAATCTTTTTAGTCATGGGACCAGTGATTCTGTTTTTGGGCAATCACTAAGATTCGTTGATACTACAAAGTTTTATGCATTTATAGCTTCTTATGATTTTTGTAATGCAGCTCCATTACAATGTGACTCGCAGTATAAAGTAACCATATCTCCATTGGGTGGAGGTTCTAATCCACGCTTTCCGTATGATTGGACCAATGTTGGGTTCCGAAATGGTAAATTACCTTTAAAAATTTCATGGGATATTTCTACATTATATAGTGACTCCTTGCCTTTTGTCTTTAATCCGGGGCTACCGCATGCACAAGGAAGAATTTCTCCCTCAGCATCTAATCCATTTATAGGTGTCAGAGAAAATGGATTTTGGGATAATACAAATTTGCCCTATTATTCTCTTGTAACGGATAGCGGTTCACCCGGTTTTCAGGATAGCTGCACCGCTTTTCAAATTAATGGACTAGGATCAGATAATGTAGAGGAATTTTGGTTTCGCTTATTCTTTGAAGAATGGACGGGTGTAATTACTGGTACGAGCGACTTAGTTAAGAAAAATGTTTGCAGGATATTTCCAAATCCTGCGACTCAAAATTTTTATTTTGAAGTAACTGACCTTCAAACTGAAGGGATAATTGAAATTTTAGATTTGTCGGGAAGAATCATCGTTTCAAAAATTGTAAACGCTGGCAGTTTCTTAATACCACTGCAAATACATGCGCCGGCAGGATTGTACATTTTTAAATTTTCATGTTCTCAATTTGGATTTATAGATCGAATAACAATATCACCTTAATCAATAATTACACATACAAAACTTTAACTTTATGAATACGCTAAAAAACTCTGCCTTATTCGTCTTGCTATTTTTTTATACCTATCAATGCTTGAGTCAAAAAAACTTATCCAATGGTTATTATTTTCCTCCTAAGAATGAATTAACTCCTTTGCGAGTCCTCTTGGTTCCTGTGGAATTACATGGAGGACTATGTGATGGTATCAATCCAGGGTGCTATCAGACAGGTCAAATTCCGGATGATATCGATGACTATTTTGACGCAACCCTCCCATCTACTGGCCCTACAAAACATTTTACAAAATTATTATATCAGGCATCATTTGGTAAGTGTGTAGTACTTGGTGATTATTTAGATCAAGTAGTGCATGTTAATTATTGTCCGGGAAGTAATCCCTCATTTGGGAGTTGGTTAACAAACATAAATGCCGAGATAAGAGCCCAGTTTCCAGTATTGCCTTTGCATCATCCCACACCACTAGCAGATTTTGATTTATATAATTTAGAAAGTACAGGTATAGAAGGTGTACTTAAAACACCCAGTGCAAATTCAAAGTTTGATTGTGTTATATATTTAATAAAAAACTTTCATGGGTATGGAGGTGAATCAGGATTTGGGATGAACTTATCAGGTTCAGTAGCACCAGGCATCACAACCACATTAGGAGTGGACATTGCGACTGCATTTGGACATCATGGTCATATCGGCTCAATTAGATTTATCATGACTGAATTCTTTCATGGATTATTTGGTCATAATAACTGGCATGGTGGCGCTGGTGCTTCGAATCATACTTTTTTCTGTCCCACACCACAGTGGGGATTGGAATCGCAGGGCGGTAGTTCACAAGTCGTGTCAGGGTATGACCGTTGGATTTTTGATTGGACAAATCCTCCTGATAAACTAACCTCAATAAGTGCAAGAAATTTGCTTAATGCTGAAGTAGCATCGGACCTAAGCATACCTTCATCAGCAACTACTTCAGATTTTGTGTTAAGAGACTTTGTCACTTCCGGTGATGTCATAAGAATAAAACTGCCTCATATAAATTGCTCTTCATCATATTTATCATCAAGTTCTCCTCGAACTGGAGAAGAAAAGAATCAATATTTATGGATTGAAAATCACCAGCTTTTTTCAAACTCTGTGGAGGATCAAAATTTGAATCATACATTGGCAAGTACCAGTTTTTGTGGGCCTTGGCCTGTATGTGGAGAGTCATGGACTCCTGGTCTCTTCTGTTCAATTCAAGTGGGAAAAGATGATTTAGACGGAGGCGGTGAAATATATGGTGGTATAGAACAAGATCCAAATTCATTAGGCTCGTGGATGTTTCCAATGACAGCAGACGGGAATCATGACTATACGTATTCTAATGTGTATCAATCAGGCCCTGCATGTATTTGGGGTAATCCTTTTGTGGCCTTTGATTTTACTAATCCTGCAAATACCAAACCTAATCCGTTTTCAGGGTATAGTTTTCTTTTTGGAAAACCAAGTACGAACGGCACGAATGAATTACATGATGGTGACGCAAATCAAGGAGTTGCATACCTTGATGGTTCTGGTTTAAATTATGAAAGGAGCCAATTCGGAGGATCA
>JANNXV010000275.1:0-10739 GCA_031409815.1 Bacteroidota bacterium | reverse complement strand
CGAAACTACAGAGGGTAAACAAGGTTTTGTACATCCTGTTTCGGTAGGAGGTAGTATTGAAAAAACTACCATCAAATTTATCATCCGCGATTTTGAAGATCAAAAACTAATTGAATTGGAGAACATGCTGGAGTCGGTTGTAAAACAAGTGATCAGTAAATTTAAAAAGTCGACTTACACTTTTACTGTTAACGAACAATATCGTAATTTTAAAAAGGTGTTGGATAAATATTCCATGGTTTCTGATTATGCCATTGAAGCAATAAAGCGTTCAGGAATTACACCAAATGTATCAAGTATAAGAGGTGGTACAGACGGGTCTCGATTATCATATATGGGATTGCCTTGTCCAAATATTTTTGCAGGTGAGCATGCTTTTCATGGTAAACACGAGTGGGTGAGCGTTCAGGATATGCAAAAGGCAGTGGAAACCATTGTTCATCTTGCAATGATTTGGGAGGAGAAATCCTGATGAACAAATCAATCTTTGTTAAACTTTTCTTATACATTTGATTGAATGATAAAATACGGGTTAAGTTTTTCGTTATTGGTGTTAATTGTATTCTTATTTAGTTTTTCTTGTAGAAAAGATGCAGGAGTAAAGACATACAAAACCCAATATGTAATTATAATTGTTGTGGATGGAGCACGATATACTGAAACATGGGGATTTCCAGGCCATCAATTTATTCCCAACCGTTCTGCCATGCTTAATCGAGGCGCTATGTGCAGTTCGTTTTATAATGATGGTTATACTTTTACAAATGCCGGTCATACTGCTATGACAACTGGTTTCTATCAGTTAATAGATAACAGCGGAGCCGAGTATCCTGATAAGCCATCGTTCTTTCAGTTTTGGTTAAAAAGAACTAAGTATGCCTCAACCGATGCATGGGTAATTTCTACAAAGGATAAACTCGAAGTTTTATCAGATTGTAAAGATGCTGATTGGAAAGGGCAATACAGACCCAATACTGACTGTGGAATAAATGGCCTTGGAAGCGGGTATCGCGAAGACAGTGTTACCTTTAATCGTGTTCAACATGTATTAGCCACATATCATCCACATTTAATACTTGTAAATTTCAAGCAACCGGATGCAGCTGCTCACGCAGCAGATTCACTGGCCTATTTGCAGGGAATTGTAGATACTGATAAGTACATCAAAATAATATGGGATCAAATACAGAACGATAATTTATATAAGGATAAAACAACATTAATTGTTACCAATGACCATGGTCGACACACAGCCGGACATTTGGATGGATACATATCACATTCAGATTATTGTGATGGTTGCAAGCGCATTGAATTTTTGGGCATAGGTCCTGATTTTAAAGAAAATTATATCTGCACAAAATCATATAGCCAAAATGATATTGCAAATACAGTTGCCGAGTTGCTAGGATTTAGAATGCCTTTATCGGATGGTAGCGTAATGCACGACATTTTTAAATAGGATCTATTTTATTATCGGGGCTCTATTGACGATTCTGTTCATGCTATTGCCCGCTATTTCTACAGGTAAACTTTTTTTATTACAGTTTAACTATCTAATTCAACAATTCACCGGTTTTTTGCTTTTTAACGCTTTTGTTTGAAAGTACTATTGCACCATAATTAAAAACCACATGAAAAAACATTTATTTATCGCACTATTTTCTGTGCTAACAAATTTCACAGAAATTGTAAGCGCACAAACGCAAACGCAAACCATCAAAGGAACCATTATTGATAAGCAGTCGCAGGTAACCATACCTGGAGTAACTGTAATTATTATTGGTTCTGAGCCTGTTAAAGGAACCGTTACAGATTTGGATGGGCAATTCAAACTCAACAATGTGAATCCTGGTCGATACGATTTAAAAGTAACTTATATCGGGTATAAAGAAATAGTAATTCCAAATGTGGTGGTTACTTCAGGAAAAGAAGTTGCAGTTGATGTGGGGTTAGAAGAAAATGTAAATGCGCTTGATGTGGTAGTGATATCAGGCACTAAGAAAAATGAAACCATCAATGAGATGACGAGTGTTAGCGGACGTTCTTTCTCAGTAGAGGAAGTAAATCGATATGCTGGTGGTCGATCAGATGTATCTCGTTTAGCCTCCAATTTTGCAGGAGTAAGCACACCCGATGATTCTCGTAATGATATTGTGATCCGCGGAAATTCTCCAACCGGTGTGCTTTGGCGCATTGAAGGATTAAACGTTCCCAATCCCAATCATTTCGCAACAGTAGGAACTACTGGCGGTCCGGTGAGTGCAATCAATACTAATATGGTTAGAAATTCAGATTTCTTTACTTCTGCATTTCCTTCAGAATATGGAAACGCAAATGCAGGTGTATTTGATTTGGGTTTCAGAAATGGAAATGCAGATAAACCTGAGCATACATTGCAGTTTGGAGCATTAACAGGACTTGAAGCCATGACTGAAGGACCTATCAATAAGGAAAAAGGTTCTTCCTACCTTGTGGCTTATCGATATTCATTTACCGGATTTGCTCAGGCTATTGGAATACCAATTGGAACAACCGCAACACCCTTTTATCAAGATTTGACATTCAAAATAAATAGTGGTAATTCAAAGGCTGGCCGCTTTACCTTATTTGGCATGGGTGGAAAAAGTAAAATTGAATTTTTACATAATGAAATTGATAGTACTGATTTGTTTGCCGACCCATCAAGAGACAGCTATTTTACCAGCGATATTGGTTTAATTGGATTGAAACACTTTATTAGAGTAGGAGAGAAGTCTTATTTTAGTACCGTGATCGGAGGAACTTATTCAGCTTCCGATTTTAATTCTGATACCATTTCTTCAGCAGAACAGGCAGTAGTAAGAACGCTCGAAAATAAAGCAACGCAAATCCGCTATTCTGTAAACACCTCATTCAATTCAAAAATAAATTCAAAATTATTTGTGAAAGTAGGTGCAATTGCGGAAGTAATTAACCTCGATTTGTTTTATCGCGAGTTGCAAAGTAATTCAACCTGGAATCAGATTTGGGATTATAATGATTACACTACTTTAATTCAAGGCTATGCTCATGCCAAATATAGTTTTAATGATAAACTAACATTGAATGCCGGTTTGCATAGCCAACTTTTAACATTGAATAATTCGATTTCGTTAGAACCCAGAGTGGGATTAAAATATCAGGTGAATGAGAAAAATACTTTTAGTGTTGGTTATGGAATGCACAGCCAAATGCAACCAACGGATGTGTATTTTTATCGTGAACTTCAAGCGGATGGCAGTTATGATCAAACCAATCAGGATCTAGGTTTTACAACAAGTCAACATTTTGTTTTAGGCTATGATTTTTTGCCAGCACGTGATTGGAGAGTTAAAGTTGAAACGTATTATCAATTACTTTCTGATGTGCCTGTAACGGAAACTCCGAGCAGTTTTTCAATGCTAAACTCGGGTTCAAGTTTTAACCCTAATGAACAAGGACATTTAATGAACGATGGAACAGGTTCTAATTATGGAGTTGAATTAACTATAGAGAAGTTTTTTAGCAGAGGGTATTATGGTTTGTTAACCGGATCGTTGTATGATTCAAAGTACAAGGGATCTGATGAAGTTGAGCGCAACACAGCATTCAATGGTAAATATGTTTACAACATTTTAGTGGGTAAGGAAATTAAAATCGGAAAAGAGAAACGCAATTCGTTTACCGTAGACATGAAATTGACTCAGGCAGGTGGAAGATATTTTACACCGGTTGATCTGGCTGCATCACAAGCAGCAGATGAACAAGTGCTAAAGGGAGATGATTATGCATTTACTGAACGTAACCCTGATTTCTTTCGATTGGATATCAAAACCGGAGTAACCATAAACAGTAAGAAGAAAAAATTATCTCAATCTTTGTTTCTTGATATTCAAAATGTAACCAATAATGAAAACGTTTTTGCCGAACGTTATAATCCGGTTACCAATAGCATAAACACTGCCTATCAAATTGGGTTCTTTCCTAACTTTATATACAAGGTGCAATTCTAATTTATCGCATTTGTTTTTCAGTAGGAATATTAACTAGATTTATACCATGCGGAATAACAAGCGTAGATTTATTTATATGATTTTAGCAGGGGTTTTAATATCCCTGCTTCTTCATGCTATAGTTCCATTTCCACAGTATGACCACAATAGGATTTTCGATTTTCTGATTTCGATTATCATTACTTTAATCGTTTGGGAAGGAAACTTAAGGATAGATACATTGATGAATGAGAAGTATCCCTGGCTTGCTAAACCGGGCAAACGCATTCTGATTCATTTGCCCGTTAGTTTGGTTTTTAGTGTGTTTGCTATTTATTTGCCGATGCTTGTTTTTGATACATATATCTGTTCTGCTCCAATTATTAACCGCGGAGCATTAGTAGCTTCTTCAGTCGCAATCGGAATATTAATTACTTTCATTATTCTTTCTGTAGAAATTAGTTCACAGTTCTTTTCTCATTGGAAAAATTCATTGGTAGAAGTGGAGAAGTATAAAACTGAAAGTACACTGGCACAGTTGCAGAATTTAAAAAGTCAAATCAACCCTCATTTCTTATTTAACAATATGAGCATTCTATCATCATTGGTATACAAGGATCAGGATAAAGCAGTGGATTTTATTAATCAGTTATCAAAAGTATATCGCTATTTACTTGATAACCGAAGTGATGAACTGGTTACATTGGATAGCGAATTAACATTCATTAAATCATACACTTATTTATTGCAGATAAGATTTGATTCCAGTATAATATTTGATATCAATGTTGATACTGAGAACATGCAATTGTTACTTCCACCGATGTCGTTGCAAATGCTCATAGAAAATGCTATCAAGCACAATGAAGTGTCATCTGAAAATCCTTTAACAATATCGGTGCATGCTAAGGATGGCGAATTGATAATTTCCAATAATCTACAACTAAGAAGCAATCCTGAAAATAGTTCAAAATCAGGTTTTGAAAATATTATGGGACGGTATCAATTTTACACTAATCGCAATGTGGAGATTGTTAAAACAGATGATACTTTTACAGTTAAGATACCATTATTAAGTCCAAGATGAAAGTAATAATTATTGAAGACGAAAAACTTTCGGCTGAGCATTTGGAGAATCTTTTAAAGAAAATCGATTCATCAATTGAAATTGTTTCAGTAGTTGATTCGGTGAAAAGAAGCATAGAAATGTTTTCGAAAGGTGTTGATGCTGATTTACTTTTTGTGGATATACATTTAGCTGATGGTTTGAGTTTTGACATATTCACTAAAATGGAAGTCAACACTCCAATTGTTTTTACTACTGCTTTTGATGAATATGCCATCAAGGCCTTTAAATTAAACAGTGTGGATTATTTGTTGAAACCAATCGGAATTGAAGACTTGAAAGGAGCACTTAGTAAGTTTAAAAAACTAAAAATTATTAATAACAGAAATATTGTAGAAGATTTGGCCATTGTTTATCAAAATGCAAACAAGCAATATAAGAGTCGGTTTATGGTTAAGATGGGTGATTCAATTACAACAATTAAATCGGATGAGATTACACATTTTGTTTCTGAAGATGGAGTGGTATTGCTTTCCGCTTTAAACGGTAAAAGATTTATGGTGGATTATACTTTAGATCAACTGGAATCACTGGTTTCACCTGAGTCATTTTTTAGAATCAACAGAAAGGTACTAATTCATATTAATTCAGTTCAAAAGGTTAGCTCTTATTTTAACAGTCGTTTGAAAATAAATTATAAGGACTTACAAGAAGAAGATGGTATTGTTAGCCGGGAAAGAGTTAGCGATTTTAAAAAGTGGTTGGATAAATAAGTTTCTTAGTAAGACATTTTTTAGAAGATGTGTTATAATATATCATTCATGGAAAGGCGCAATGCAAAATATGCAGAGCGTTATAAGGATGTGTTGCCTTCTGAAGCAATTGAAAAGGTTTCACAAATCCAATTGCCACTGTATTATTTTGTCAGTGGATTTATTCATCCTTTTTTGCCCATTATAAAAGAAGATGGAGTGTTTCTTTATGAATGGGGTCTGATTCCCTCTTGGGTTAAAGATACCAGTGTGGCAAAGGAAATGCAGTCAAAAACCTTGAATGCTGTAGGTGAAACAGTATTTGATAAGCCTTCGTTTCGAAAAAGTATTGTTGCTCAGCGATGTTTATTGGGCATCTCGGGATTTTTCGAGTGGCGCGATATAAATAAGAGTAAGTATCCCTATTTTATTCGCACCATTAATGAGGAAGTATTTTCCTTAGGTTGCATTTATGAATCATGGGTTGATAAGAGAACAGGAGAAATTAGAAATACATTTAGTATTTTGACTACTCCTGCAAACCCACTACTTGAAAAAATACACAATATAAAAAAGCGTATGCCTTTAATAATTTCAAGACAAGACGAAAAAAATTGGATTAGTTCAGATGCCTCAATAAAAGAAATTAATGCACTGATAAAACCGTTTGATGAGAAGCTTCTGTTGGCAAATGCTGTTTCAAAGTTTGTGAATAGTCCAAAATACGACCGCAATGTGCCTGAAGCAATTTCTCCTTTTGATTATCCTGAACTATCTCCGCTTTAAATTAAATTGATGGTGCCAGTGCATTAGTTATTGATTCATCTATTAGTATGCGGACTAATTAGTTTTAAAAAGTGTCGCCTGTTTTTTTATTTCTTTATGCATAGCTTCTTTAACTTATAGCTACAAGTTTAATTTGTGAGGGTGAAATAATGTCATCTGTTTCATAAATATATTTTGCAATTTAATTATATAATAGGTTATGATCTATGATTTATATCAGTTTATAACTTAACCTTTATCATAATGCAATAGTGTTAGCGTAAATAACTTTGGGAATTCTACAATTTTTCTTTCTCATATAAATCAATATTCATTAATAATATTAAAGTTGGCATGATGAAAAAAATCTTAGTACCTACTGACTTCTCTGAGAATGCTGAGAATGCATTGAATTATGCCGCTGAGTTGAGCAGTAAAATGAAGTCTGAAATAACGCTCTTCCATGTTTACTATATTCCTGTTCCGGCAACAGATGTTCCTGTCGTGTTTTTAACTGAAAAGGAAGTGCGCGATGAAGCCGAACTTAAACTTGCTAATGCAAAGGGCAAGTTTGCAGAAAAATATTCCAATATTAAAATCATTACAAAAGCTATTTTGGGTTTGTCGACAGATGAAATTATTGAAGAGGCAATTGATGGAGCGCATGATTTAATAGTAATGGGTACTCTTGGAGCAGGTGGAATTAGTGGATTCTTAATTGGCACTAATACTTCTTCAATTGTTTCAAATGCTACTTGCCCGGTGTTAGCCGTGCCCAATGGTGTTAAATATAGTGGTATCAAAAAAATTGTATTCGCTGCAAATTATGGAGTAGATGATTTTGAAAATGTTTTTGAGGCAATTGATTGGGCAAAGTCTAATGAAGCCGAGTTGATTTTATTACATGTGGCTACGGGGAATTTAAATGAGGCAGTTGAGTTTGCTGAAATTCAAGGATTCAAGGAGCAAGTTGAGCGGGAAAGCCAATATGAGAAAATTTCATTTAGACTATTAAAAGAAAGCGATGTTTATAATGGAATTAATTTATTTCTTGAAGATATTGGAGCTGATTTGCTAATCATTAACAAGCGTAATCGTTCCTTTGTTGAAGGATTATTTAGCAGAAGTTTAACACGAAGAATGGTTATTCATTCGCATATTCCACTGTTGGTGTTTCATACCGATATTTAACTCACAATTTAATTTTAAACTTTATGAGTATCTCTAAATATTTACTTCTGATTGCTTTTTCAGTCATTTCACTTAATGTTTATGCTACGCTACCTGGTAAATGGGTGGTTGATAGTTTAGCTAAAGCGTATTTAAGCAACCATGCGGGAGCATTAGTAATCGGTATAAGGGTAAATGGTAAAGAACAAATTTATTATTATGGTGAGACATCGGTAGGAAATCATAAATTGCCTGATAGCACAAGTATATTTGAATTGGGTCAGCTAACGGAGTCATTTACTTGTGCATTATATGCAGACATGTGTTTAAAGGGAATTATTAAATCGGATGATAAATTACAAGATTTTCTACCTGTGGATATTCCAAGTCCAGTTTATCAAAATATTATTTGTAAGCCTGTAGATGAGATGCATAATAATATGTTTAACGAACGGGAGAGGTATCAGGTGAATTACACACCCTATGTTTGTTTTCCCGATCCTTCATCACGTCCACAGCAGATCCTCTTATGTGATTTGGGTACACATACTACCGGGTTGCCAGATTATCCTGATAATTTAAAATTTAAAAAAGATAAGCAAGATCCATTTGCAAATTATTCTAAAATTAATTTATACGATTTTCTGAAGAAATATAGATTTAATAATCCGGTGGGTTATGATTATAAACACTCACATTTAGGCATCGTTTTATTAAGTCATGCATTGGTACTTAAAGCCCAAAAAGATTATGATTCACTATTAATGGAGAGAATTTTAAATCCTACTCAGCTGTTAGATACCCGGCTCAAATTATCTAATGAACAACAAACACGTTTGCTAACAGGATATAGTAAAAACAATAAAGTTGCCCCCTATTGGAACTTTGATGTGTTTGGGCCAGCTTTAGGTTTGCATTCAACTGCAAGTGATATGATGAAATATTTACGACTTAATATTTCAAACGACCAAAACTATTTTACTAACTTAATGGACTATTCGCATAATGCTAGAATACAATTAACGGATGATAAATTAACTGGTTCAGAAATTGGGTTAGGTTGGAAGATAGATTTATTGCTGCCCGAAAAGAAAGTTATTTGGCAAAGTGGCAGTACAAGTGGTTTTTCGGCTTATATGGGATTTGTTGAAACGAGTAGAAGCGGAGTGTTTGTTCTTTCCTCGTCAGCAAAGGATGTAAATGAATTAGGAAAATCAATTCTGTCTGCTATTGAAGTTGAGCAATCAAAAATGAATCAGATAAAGTGATGTTGGGTTCTTAACGATATTGTTTGAGAGTTTATGCTTATCAAAATAATTCGGATTTAACAATTGCTTCTTATTGATGTTTTACCGAACACAGGATCTTATTTATATTGGGAAAAGAACTATTTTTAGATGGTGAATTTAGATTGTTTATTCATAATAGTTGGAAGTTAAAGATTAATGTAATAAATCATAATCATGAATAAAGTGGAGAATATACAACAGTTGCATGCTGAAATCAATCGCTTAAAGAAGGTTGCAAAGCAGCAAGAATTGGACATAAAATATAATTGGATAAATGTAAAAGAGAGTATGCAACCTGCTACTCTTATTTGGAATGGTATTTCAAATATGACAGGTATAAATATGAATAAGCAGGAGTTTTTTAAAGATGGAATTGCTTATGGTATTTCCTTATTTATTCAAAGATTTATATTAAAGTCGGAGCGCAAAATGGAAGATAAAGTCTACAATGTGGTGGATGGATTGTTTGATCGGATAAAGGGTTTTATGGGAAATTTCACAAGTTCTCAGGCCAGGAGAGAGCAAAGAAGAGAAGAAAACGAATAGTTGTAGGCATACTTCCTATCAAAAAGAATCAAATAGTTACCCCACTCGAGCAAGTTTTGTGTAAGGGTTTGCAGTGTGGCTCACTTGTGCGTTTGTTTAAAAATAATTACACCATAATAAACAACTTGTTATTTTATTGATAGCACAAGCCACAAGTCTCATTGCACAATTCCAGGCTTCAGACTTGCGCCAAAAGCAATTTTGCTAAAAAGGAACACTTAAGCAAGTGGGGGGGGCTCTGCAGCTAATTAGGCAGAAGAAAAACAAAGTTAACCCCTTGGAGCATCAGCATCCAAGGTGGTTTTTTCCCATGCATCAAAATCTTTTTGCAACTCTCTTATTTTGTTGCGGGCTCCTTTAAGTGCACCAGCTCCTAATAACAAACGCAAAGGGGGATTAGCATTATCTACTGCTGCTACTATTGCTTCAGCAGCTTTTACAGGATCACCCGGCTGGTTACCGCTATTTCCTCTTATTGTTGCTTTATTGGTTCCGGCTGTGGAAGCGTAATCGTCAATTACAACCGCACTATTATTAGCCGATCTGCCTGCCCAATCAGTTCTAAAACCACTTGGAGCCACAATAGTAACTTTAATACCAAGCGGAGCAACTTCTTTTGATAGAGATTCGGATAATCCATCTACAGCAAACTTAGTTGCATTGTAAAAACCAACTCCCGGATAGCCAACCAAGCCCCCAATAGAAGCAATATTTACAATGTGTCCACTTTTTTGTTTGCGCATAATAGGAAGTATAGCTTTGGTCATATTGGCTAAGCCAAAAAAATTAATTTCAAACATACGCCTTACTTCGCTGTCTTCGCTTTCTTCGATTGCTCCAAAGTAACCTATACCTGCATTATTCACCAATACATCTATGGTACCAAAATTTTCTATCATCTTATCAACTGCCGATTTTATGTCTGTTTCATCTGTAACATCCAATTGTATGGCTATTGCTGTATCAGGATATTTATTAACTATCTCCTGGATATCGTCTGTTTTGCGGGCACTAACGCCAACTTTATTTCCCTGCCGCAATGCTTCCATTGCTAAAGCCCTGCCAAAACCGGTAGAGCATCCTGTTATTAACCATACTTTATTCATCCAAATTATTTTTAAGTGCTTCCACTCTCGTTTTTACCCCCCGCTGGTGCAAG
>JANNXV010000274.1:0-2253 GCA_031409815.1 Bacteroidota bacterium | reverse complement strand
ATTGATCGTAAGGGCAAAAGGAATTGTAAGTTGCCAGGTTTCTGTATCTGCTCCTGTAACTGCTAAAACATTAACTGATCAGATCTATATACCGAATGCCTTTACTCCAAATGGTGATGGGCTCAACGACATTTTACTTGTGTATGGTTATGTTATCGAAAGCCTCCGTTTTAATGTGTTCAACCAGTGGGGCGAAAAAATATTCGAAAGCAGTAACCAGTCTACCGGGTGGAATGGAAACTATAATGGTAAGAAACAACCAAGTGGAGTTTATATGTATGTGTGCCAGATCACTTTAAAAGATGGTACCACACAGGTGAAAAAAGGTTCGGTTAACCTGGTGAGATAAAACGGATTTTAAAGAAAGAATGTTAAACTATTCATTCACCTATAAATTTAGAAATATGAAAACAATAATTAAAAGCTTAAATTTTTTATCATTAATTAGTATAGTTATTTTATTTGGTTCTTGGAATACAAGGCAAAGTAGCGAGAAGACCGAAAAAATACAAACGTGTACTAATGATATTTTTGCCCAAAACAACACTTCAGTAACGGTAAATTTTGTAAAGTTCCAATCGTCAACTCAAACTAGAACATTTAACAATATAGCGGCAGGGGGTTCTAATAGCAATAATCTTAGTGGCCCAACAGGTGCAGGGGATTTCACTATTACAGTACAAATGCCTGCGAACCCAGGAACTGGTAGAATAAGAGTGTTTAGAGCATCAGGGGGAGGGCCTGTATTAATTAGTTGTATCCAGTTTACAAATTCCAGTTCAGTTACTAACTATTCGCTGCCGGATGACTACGACATTTGTACTGGCTCATATTCAGTTTATGTAGAAGCAAGGACCTGTCTTTAAGTTTGGTTTATTAATAATTATATGAATACACTAATTAAAGTAAAAATAGTTTTGAGTATGATCCTTTCATGCTCAAGCCTTGCGGCTCAGAATCTTTCCAATAAGGGAATTGATTTCTGGGTAGGCTACGGCCACCACCAGTTCATGGAAGCTGGGCAAAGCAACAGCCAGGAAATGGTTATCTATTTGAGTGCAGAGCAAACTGCTAACGTAACTGTAAGAATTGAAGGAACTACCTGGGTTAGAAATTATGTGGTACCTGCGGGTACTGTAATTGCCACGGAATATCTTCCTAAAGCGGGGGCAATTGATGCAAGGCTGATATCACTACCTTGTAGTTTTGTACCTATTGGAACGCCTTGTGGCGGAGTGGGAACTTTTTGCAATAAAGGAATACACATAACCAGTGATGTACCAATAGTAGCGTATGCCCATACTTTTGGAACTGCATCTTCCGGAGCTACCATGTTGATGCCAGTAGAAACATGGGGATATAGCTATATAACCCTGAATAGCAAGCAAAGTTATGCGGCTAATTGTTTTTCATGGGTTTATGCTATCGCTCAGCACGACAATACGCTTATCGAAGTAACTCCTGCAGCTACAACAAGAACAGGTGCGCCTGCAGGGGTGCCTTATACCATTTTACTGAACCGTGGCTGTATTTACCAGACTATGGCAGGACCCGAAGCTGGATCCGCAAAAGATGAAATGACAGGCACGAAAATAAGATCTATAGCAAATGCTGCTGGTGAATGTTACCCAATTGCTGTATTTGCCGGAAGTAGCCGAACTCAAAATCCTGCAGCATGTGGCAGTAATGGTGGAGATAATGATAATCAACAGTGTTTTCCTTCTCAAGCATGGGGTAAAAGATATTTAACAGCACCTACATCAAGTGGCTCTGTTCCATCATCATTTGGCACAAACACATATAAAATTGCTGTAAAAGATCCGGCCACCATTGTAAAAAGAAATGGGGTTCAAATTCCATTAGGAAGCCTGATAAGTGGCACATACTATACTTTTGCAAGTAACACGGCAGATTATATAGAATCAGATAAACCTGTTATGGTAGCACAGTTTATGACAGGGGGAGCAAGTTGTTTAGGTGGTGATGCACTGGGGGATCCAGAGATGATGTATATCAGTCCGGTAGAACAAGGAATTAAGCGAATAGGGTTTTACCGTAATAACAGGGAAGGAATTACTGTTAATTACCTTACACTTATTATACCAACAGCTGGCGTAAGTTCGCTTTTAATAGATGGATCGGCTACATTTAGTCATACATACCCCCATCCTAATTTAGCTGGCTATACTGTAGTAGTAAAAAGATGGTCCTCTGCCCAGGCACAAGCCATTGCACTAAGTGATTCAGCTTTTA